>JBHELG010000001.1:0-7596 GCA_046263195.1 Nitriliruptorales bacterium
GACTGGCCCGTCGCCCGCGCGAGCTGGGCGTGCAGGTGAGCAAGCTGCTGGCGTATCGCTGCCGCATGGGCGGCGATCTCGGCGGCCGGTCCGCAGACACTGGTGCGAGGCTCGCTCATGCGAAATGTGGCGTGAGAGGAGGCGACACGATGCCCCGCTGCAGCGAACGGTGACAGCGCGGGCCCCCCGAGAGCGCCGCGACAAACTGCCGTGAGGGGCGCAGCGGTCGGGGCGACGGTGTCGGCCAGCATGAGTGCAGTGCCCAGATCCCCGTCCGGGCTCGTTATGTGCAGGTGTATGGCGTCGTCACCCTCGGCGTCGAGCGTCATGATCTGAGCGGCGGCCGCCGTGGCGAGTTCCTCGGTCAGCAGTCCGGTGACGAGGACGATCCGACGTTGCAGGAGCGATCCGAGCAGCAGGCCCGTCTCCGGCCGAGGATCCTCGGGCACGGGTACCAGTGGCACGGGAGCCGGCCGCTGCGGGTGGGGGTGCCAAGGCTTTTCCGGCTGTGGCTCGTCAGGGGTCCAGGGCGGCGGGATCTCCGGATATTCCGGCGGAGTCGGGGGCCACGCGCCAAGGACCTCGCTCATGATTGCCTCCCTTACCATGCCCGCAGGTCCCAGTCGATCCGCAGTCCGAGCGCGGTGGCGTAACGCTCCAACGTCGACAGCCGCACGTCGTTGTCGCCCGATTCGAGGCGGGCCACCACCGATTGCGACGTTCCCATACGCGCTGCCACCACCGTCTGCGACAGGCCCTGCTCCTGCCGTGCCGTCACGAGTTGGGCGATGATCCTGCGACGGCGTTCCGCCATCTCCCGGAAGCCGGGAAACGGTGGCAGTCCGCCAACCTCCCCGCCGCGTTCCTCCATGGTCCTCCTGGGATCTCCGCCGGATCGTATATATGCTATACCTAGAACGTCATGCCATACAAGCAATGATGCGCCCTGGCACCGGGACTCGTAGCGCGGCAAGGTCGCAAGTTGGCATCCTGATGCTGATACTGCGACGTCACGAATCGAGTCGAGAGGCAGAAGTGGAACGCACCCTCGCCATCATCGGCACGGGGCGCATGGGAGAGGCCCTCCTGTCGGGACTGTTGCGCTCAGGTTGGCTCGAGCCGACACGGGTCATGTGCACCGCCCGTCGTGAGGAACGTTGCCGGGAGTTGAACCGCGCCTACGGTGTCTTCGCCACCACCGCGAACCAGCAGGCGATAGGCGCATCCGATGTGGTGGTACTCGCGGTGAAACCACAGTCGGTGAACGCGCTGCTCGAGCAGGACGCCGTCGCCTTCCGCTCTGGCCAGACGGTGATCAGCGTCATCGCCGGGGTGCCGACCGCACGCATCGAGGCGGCAATCGGCGGCGATGTTCCCGTCGTGCGGGTCATGAGCAACGTGCCAGTTCAGGTGGACGAGGCGATGAGCGTCCTCTCACCCGGCGCCCACGCGAGCGAGGAAGACCTCAAGGTCGCCGAGGAGATCCTGCGCCATGTGGGCAAGGTTCTGCGTCTGCCCGAAGAGCACCTCGACAGTGTGACCGCACTGAGCGGATCCGGGCCGGCGTACTTCTTCCTGCTCGCCGAGGCCATGATCGACGCAGGGATCCTGCTTGGGCTTCCTCGGGACGTCGGCACCGAGCTCATAGTCCAGACCATGGTGGGCTCGGCGAAGATGCTGCGAGACACCGGGCGCCACCCCGTGGAGCTTCGGGAGATGGTCACTTCTCCGGGTGGGACGACGATCGCTGCCGTCCGCGAGCTCGAGCAAGCCCGCGTGCGTGCAGCGTTCCTGAACGCCATCGAGGCGGCGAAGTTGCGGAGCGAGGAGCTGGCCCGGTCCTGACCGAACGGAGGAGTATTGCGTCAAAGCTCGTCGCCGGCCGCGACCTTCGCTCTTGCGAACGGTTCTCAATACGGGTTACGGTGATGCCGGTCGGCGAGCGGACGGGACGGCGAGCGGACGGGGTGTGGAGTTGCTGGCCGCCTCCGCTGAGGGCGATGTAGTCGGCATCGGACTGGTCGTGACGACCTTCGCGTTCGGCCTGAGGCACGGCATCGACTGGGACCACATAGCGGCGATCACCGACATCGCCGGTTCCCAGGACGACGGCCGCCGTGCGCTTGGCTACTCGACGCTCTACGCCTTGGGGCACGCGGCCGTGGTCTTCGTGATCGGGCTGGTCGCGATCGCGTTCGGCGACCGCTTGCCGGTGGGCGTCGACGCCGTGATGGAGCGCTTCGTGGGGGCGACGTTGCTCCTCCTCGGCGCCTACGTCATCTTCGCGCTGATCCACTACGGCCGGGACTTCCGCATGCGTAGCCGCTGGATGCTGCTGCTCGCCGGTGCACGTCGTAGCTACCGGCGAGTCCGCGAACGCCGTCCGAGTCCCATTGAGGTCGTCCATGATCACGAGCATCCGAGCGACGAGCCGCACCTCGACCGGCACATGACCGGTCCCACCAGCGGGCTGGTCAGTCCACACCCTCCGGGCCTGCGGCCCTCCCCCGCGCAGGCCGAGACCGCTCCCCGGTCCGAGGTCGAGGCGGTAGCGAGTGGTGGGGCGATCGCCCCGGTGGCAGCGCCGGTACGTACGCACCGCCACAGCCACCGGCATGTCGGAACGCTCCCTGACGACCCGTTCGCCAACTACGGGCGATCCACGTCCTTCGGTGTCGGAATGATCCACGGCGTCGGTGCGGAGACCCCGACGCAGGTACTGATCTTCCTGACGGCTGCCGGTGTCGGAGGGGTGGGCGGGGGCGTATTGCTGCTGGTGGTGTTCCTCGTCGGGCTGCTCGTATCCAACACCGCCGTCGCCGTCATGTCGTCCTTTGGCTTCCTCAACGCCAGCCGTAGCTTCCCCGTCTACGCGGCAATCTCGGTGATCACGGCCTTGTTCAGTCTCGCGCTCGGTGCGCTGTTCCTCGCCGGCCAGGGCGACGTGCTCCCCGCCTTCTTCGTCACCTGAGCCGGGGCGCGGCGGGCAGCGGCAGAACACGAAGGGCGGTAGCGAGAGTTCCGGCAGCTACGCTCGGTGTGACGGAGACGGGGGGCTTCATGGCTCGAGAGCAGGTGGAGGCCGCCGGCCCGGTCACGCTCGTTTGGGACGGCGATCTCGAGTACGACTTCGGGCCTACCCATCCACTGAAACCGGTGCGGGTCGAGCTGACCGTGGAGCTCATCCGAGCACTGGAGATCTGTGACGGCCGCAAGGCGATCGAAGTCCCCGCCGGCTCGTACACGGAGGACGAACTGCTTCATGTCCACAACGAAGACTATGTGGAGACCGTGAAGCGGCTGTCGAGCGCGAGTTCCTCGCGTTCCCGCGCCTGGGAGTACGGCCTGGGTCCAGGTGACAACCCCGTCTTCCCCGGCATGCACCAGGCGTCGATGCGGGTGTGCGCGGCCTCGAAGGAGGCGGCCCGACGCGTCTGGACGGGGGAAGCGAAACATGCGTTCAACCCGGCCGGGGGCCTCCATCATGCAATGCGCGGGCGGGCATCAGGGTTTTGCATCTACAACGACCCGGCAGTCGCGATCCACTGGCTGCTCGAACACGGCGCCGAACGCGTCGCGTACGTCGACGTGGATGTTCATCACGGTGACGGCGTGGAGGGGATCTTCTACGAGGATCCGCGGGTGTTGACGATCTCGCTGCACGAGTCGGGCAGCTACCTCTTCCCGGGCACGGGGTGGCCGGATGACATCGGGGGGGAAGGCGCCAGGGGTTCCGCGGTCAACGTCCCCCTCAGTCCACGCACGACCGGCGACGTGTGGCTCGAGGCGTTCGAAGCGGTCACCGTGCCTCTCGTCCAGGCGTTCAACCCCGAGGTGCTCGTCACCCAGCTGGGCTGCGACACCCACGCCACTGACCCCCTCGCTCATCTCGCACTCACCGTTGACGACTATGCCGAGATCGCACGCCGCCTCCACCGCCTCGCACACGAGACCGCCGGAGGGCGGTGGGTGGCCACAGGGGGCGGGGGCTACCAGATCGTCCAGGTCGTTCCACGCGCCTGGACCACGTATTTCGCCGAGATGAGCGGCTTTCGGCTCCCCGACGAGGTCCCCGAAGGCTGGCGGGAGCTGGCCCGTGGACGTGTGGCGGGCGAGCCGCCGAGGATGTTCCGGGACGCTCCCGCCCCGATCGATGCTCAGACCAGGACCCGGGCCGAACACGCGGCCCAGCGGTCGGTCGACGCGGTGCGTGAGCTCGTCTTCCCCTATTACGGGCTCTGAGCGGCTGGCCGTGGCGGGTTGCAAACCCACCCGGCGCCCTTCGGTCGCCAGCCTCTTCACCCCCCGCCCACCCGGCGACCTTCGGTCGCCAGCCCGGCTGAACTGCTGGGTTCACTCTCCAGCCCCGGAGTTAGACTGACCTCGATGAGCGAACTGCTGACCGTGGCGGAAGTAGCCGGGCTGTTGCGCGTCTCGACCATGACCGTCTACCGGCTCATTCGCACCGGTGAGCTGCCGGCTGTGCGCGTCGGGCGCAACTATCGTGTCCGTCGCATCGACCTGGACCTGTACTTGCAGGAGAAGATCGTCGAGCCCGAACAGGCTGCCGACCAGTGATGTGCAGTTGGGCAAGGCCAGCGGGCCCCCGATGCCACGGTCGTGACTACGACGTCTGAGCCCTCGTCTCGATGCGAGCAAGCTTCAGGGAGCTCTCCCCGTAACGGTTTCGGTATCGTTTCGTTCCTGTCCGACTACGGGCTCGACGACACCTTCGTGGGAGTGTGTCACGGCGTGGTACTGCGAATCGCGCCGCACGTCCACATCATTGACGTCACCCATGCCGTGGCCCCCGGCGACGTGCGTGAGGGCGCCGTGCTGCTCGCGCGGGCGACGCCCTACCTTCCGGTCGGCGTCCATCTCGCGGTCGTCGATCCCGGGGTGGGCACGGCTCGTCGTGCGGTGGCGATCCGGACCGCTCGAAAGGACGTGCTCGTGGGGCCGGACAACGGGCTGCTCCTGCCCGCGTCCCGGTCGCTAGGCGGCATGACCGGCGCCTGGGAGGTCACGAATCCTGATCACCGGCTCCCACCGGTATCTCGGACCTTCCATGGTCGTGATGTCTTCGCCCCGGCCGCAGCTGCCATCGCGCTAGGCACCGAACCCGCGGTCCTCGGTGCCGCCGTATCCGGCCTTGTGGATCCCGATCCCTTGCCCACTCCGGTTGTGACCCCGCAACGGCTGGAGGCCGAGGTGGTACACGTCGACCGGTTCGGCAACCTTCAGCTCGGTGCCGTCGGCGAAGATCTCGGCGTCCTCGGGCTGGACGTCGGAGCGGATGTGCTCGTGAGCGTGGCCGAGCGGAGGTCGCGCGCCACGTACGTGCGGACCTTTGGTGAGTTGGCAGAAGGGGGGCTTGGCCTGTACGAAGACAGCGACTGGCAACTTGCGCTCGCCGTGAGAGGCGGTTCGGCCGCTGTCAGGCTCGAAGCGAACCGGGGCGCGACGGTCAGCGTCCGTCCTGTCGCAACCAAGGACGTCATGGCCTGAGAATCTCGGCAATTGGGGCGGCGCCAGCCGGCGTGGCTCGAGGTCGAGATCCAATGGGCAGGCGCACCGCAGGAGGTAGTCACTCCCGAGCAGGAGACATATGGCAGGCAAGAGGGTGCTCGTAACCGGCATCTCCCATGAGCTGGCTGGGCTGGTTGCCACTGCCCTCGAACAGCGTGCTGAGGTCGATTACCTGGCCGGCGTTGACGTGCGCGAGCCTCGCCATGATCTGCGTCGCACCGAGTTCGTAGGTGCAGACGTCCGCGATCCCGCCGTCGCGCGCGTCATCGCAGCCGCCGATGTCGACACCGTCGTTCATATGGCGTTCATGTCGCGCCCCGGAGCGGCGGGAGGCCGGGCGCGGATGAAGGAGCAGAACGTCATTGGAACGATGCAGCTGTTGGGGGCATGCCAGAAGTCGCCGTCGCTGCGGAAGGTGGTGTTGCAGTCGTCCACGGCGGTATACGGCAGCGACTACACCGATCCGGCACTGCTGACTGAGGACGCTACCCCGAGGCTGGCTCCCAAGGACGGGTTCGCGAAGGACATGACCGAGGTCGAGGGCTACGCGCGCACGCTGGGGCGGCGTCGCAGCGACGTCAGCGTTACGATCCTGCGCTTCGCGGACTTGATCGGTGGGCCGGTCGAATCGGTCTTTGCGCGCTACTTCTCGCTGCCGGTCGTGCCGACCATGCTCGGCTTCGACCCCAGGCTGCAGTTCTGTCATACGGACGACGCGGTCGCCGTCCTCGTGGCGTCTTGCCTCGAGGACCACGCCGGCATCTTCAACGTGGCAGGTCCGGGTGTGCTCTACCTGTCCCAGGCGGTTCGAATGGCTGGGCGGGTAGCGCTGCCGATCCCGAAACCGTTCCTGAACTCCACCGCGCGTTTCGTCCGCCGCAGCAGACGTCTCGACTTCGCCCCCGAGCAGCTCAACCTGCTCCAATTCGGCCGTATCGCCGACATCGCCCGACTGCGGGGAGTATTCGGATACGAGCCCCGCTTCTCCAGCCGCCAGGCCTTTGCCGACTTCGTGGCACGCCGCCGTATCCCTGGGGAGGACGAGGGCGGCGAGCACGGTGAGTGGCAACAGGACCTCTACGATTTCATTCGCCGCCATGGCATGGAGCGTGCCAGTGCCGCACGAAACTCCGGCGGAGCAACGGAGGACAAGCGGTGACAAATTCTGACGCCCGCATCTACTCCATCGATCATGAACGGGCAGCCCGTCAGCCGAGCGCCGTGCGTGACCGCTGCGAGGCCACGACAGCTGATGGACGGCCCTGCCGCAACTACGCCGTGTCGGACGGCCGCTGCCGTGTCCACGCGATCGAGCCTGTCGCCTCCCAGCCGCGACCCGGTGGGCTCGGCGAGCCCAAGGGTTGGCCGGGGCGGGGGATAGACATCGTCGAGGGGCTCCGAGAGGTGCTCGGCGAGGAGTGGACGGACTATGTCGCCGAGGTGGCAGGTTTCCTGCAGCGTCGAGTCTCGGGCGATTACCACGTCGACACCTTCGGGTTCGACATCGACCTCACCGAGCATGTGTTCGTGCCGCTGCTGCGACCCTTCTACCGCTACTACTGGCGGGTCCGCAGCGTGGGTCACGAGCGCATCCCGGAAGGGGGCGCGCTCGTCGTGGCCAACCATGCGGGAACCCTGCCCGTAGACGCGCTCATGGTGAAACTCGGTCTGTATGACGAGACGGGACGCCATCTCCGCATGCTCGGTGCCGACCTCATCTGGCGCTTGCCGTTCGTCGGGGAGCTGGCCCGCAAGATGGGCACCACGCTCGCTTCTGACGAGGATGCCGAGATGTTGCTGCTCGACGATGAACTCGTGGCGGTCTGGCCGGAGGGGTTCAAGGGTGTCGGCAAGCTCTACAAGGACCGTTACAAGCTGCAGCGGTTCGGTCGAGGCGGCTTCGTCGAGGTCGCCCTGCGCACACAGAAACCGATCGTGCCGACCGCGGTGATCGGGAGCGAGGAGATCTACCCCCTCATCTACAACTTCCGCACCCTCGCGCGCCTCTTCGGCCTGCCGTATTTCCCGATCACGCCGACCTTCCCGTTCTTCGGCCCCCTCGGGATC
>JBHELG010000002.1:0-32902 GCA_046263195.1 Nitriliruptorales bacterium
CGACCCTCCCCCAGATCCGGCCAAACAGGCCCAAGACCGCTACTACAACCCTCCCCCAGATCCGGCCAAACAGGCCCAAGACCGCTACTACGACCCTCCCCCAGATCCGGCCTCGGCGACCTCCTCCCCTTCCTCCATTAGCATGACCCGTCGGGAGGACGGTGACATGGGGGACGACTACACCGGCCGTATCGCGCCCGGCAGCGGCGCGGCCGAACGACGCGACGCACGCCTGCTGGTCCGCAAACGGTCGGTCGGTAACCGGGACAACAACGTGTACGTGGTAGCCGACGCTGAGAGCGGGGAGGCGTATGTCATCGACGCCGCCGCCGAAGCCGACCGTATCCGCGAGGCGCTCGACGACCTGCAACCGCTCGCCGTCCTACAGACCCACGGGCACTGGGACCACGTGAGGGCCTGGGACGACCTCGTCGAGGATCCGGGGCTGCCCATCTGGGGCCACGGCGGCGACGCCGAGCTCTTTCCCCACCCCTTGGACCGCACGCTCGAGCACGGAGAGCGGCTTCCCTGCGGGGACCTCGAGCTCGAGGTCATCCACACGCCGGGCCACACGGCGGGTAGTGTCCAGTTTCTCGTTCACGCTGACGAACGACCGCATCTCTTCAGCGGCGACTCGCTGTTCCCCGGCGGTCCCGGCAACACCTTCGGGGACGACAGCCGCTTCCGCGAGCTCATGGACGGGCTGAAGGAGAAGATCTTCGAGCGACTCCCGGACGGTACCTGGGTGTACCCAGGACACGGCAACGACACGGTCCTCGGCGAGGAGCGATCGAAGATCCCGGAGTGGGAGGAGCGAGGCTGGTAGCGACGTCTCCCATCTCCGGGCGCTCCGTCGATCCGGAACGGTGACTCAGCGCATTTTGTGGGTTGGGCTCTCCCCGACCACTCCAGGCTCTTCCGTGACCTTGTCGGGGCTCTGCTCGAGGATCTGAATGGACCTCGCAAGGATCACCGGCGTCCCGATGTAGGCGTCGAAGAGGTCGTCTTCGAGATCGACCTCCAGTTCCCGTTCGAAGTCCGCGATGTCGAACTCCCGCACCTGTCCCTCCACGCGGACAACTTGTCCTTCGTCGATACGCGGCTCGCCCTTGGCGAAGACCTGGACACGGTCCCCGGTCCTTTCGAGATCGTCGAGCTGGAACATGCGAGGGCTGATCACCGACCCGACCTTGCCCCGGAGTTCGACGTCCTGGCCGAGGAAGGCCCTGGGGTTGGCGAACACGCTCTCGGTGGGCGTCTCCTTTGGCGTGGCGCCCCTCTTGGGCTCGGTTTCTTGCCGTCCGCAGGCCCCCAGGAGAAGCGTCGCGGCCAGCAAAGCCACCGCCAGGCCACGAGCAGGCGAACGGACTCCGTTACCAAACAGTCGGGTCATGCCCTCTCCAGACGTTCTTGCAGCTGCGTTCCGGCTGCTCGCTATCAGCGTAGTAGGATGAATTGGGCGCGTCGACGAACCGTCATCCAGGGTGGGAGGCCGGAGCCGGGTCTTGGGCTTCCCAAGATCCCGGCGGAGGCGGTTGGGACTCATCCAGGGTGGGAGGCCGGAGCCGCGGTTCCTCAGCCTTCGTCAGCTCTCGCCCGGTAGGTGGGTGCGCCGCAGACCGCTCCGCTGCTGTCTCCGTCGTCCGTGGTCCAAATCCCGATCCCTTTGGAGCACCCGCAGAACCTTCCGCCGGCTGAGCAGGCCAGCGAACTCCTCGTCGCGGAAGACCGCCATGACGTCCTCGTCGCCCCGGAAGCGTTCCAGCACGTCGACAATGCCCTCATGCGCCGCGACTCGTGGCAGTGTCGAAACGGGCCTGACAAGCTGGCGCAGGGGCACGTCGCGGCGTCGGGTGCCTGGCACACGAGCGACGTCCTCAAGGTGAACGACGCCGATCGTCTCGTCGTGCTCGGTCACGGGAATGACGTCTTCGGGGCTTCGGCGCAACTCATCCGCGGCGTCCGCAGCCGTCGCGTCGGCCGGCAGTGCTCGCGGTAGGAGATCGAGGAAACCCGCCACGGAGCGTCCCTCGAGGATCTGTTGCAACTCGTGTTGGGCTACCTCCTGACGCGCGGCCACCACGAGGAACCAGCCGATGAAGGCGAACCAGATGCCGTCGATCAGCAGGTGTCGTACGAAGAAGACGAGAACTAGTCCGAACACGACGAACGTGACGCCTATCACTTGGCCGGATGCGGCAGCCGCGCGTACCGACCGGCTGCGATCCCCTGTCGCCCACCACACGATGGAGCGCAGGATTCGCCCCCCGTCGAGTGGTGCCCCGGGTAGGAGGTTGAAGACTCCGAGGAAGAAGTTGATCCATCCCAGGAGGCCCGCGAGGTCAGCGACAGAGTCGAGGCCCACCACGATGGCGGTTGCCGCCACGATGCCGAAGAGCGCGGCGAGAACGAAGCTCGTGAAGGGACCGACCGCGGTCAATGCGAACTCGTCCTTGGGACGCTTCACGTCGAAGCGGGTCTCGGTCACTCCGCCGAACAAGAACAGGGTGATGCCTCCCACCTGCACGTCCCGATGGATGGCCTCGAGCGAGTGGGCGAGTTCGTGGGCCAGCACCGAGGCGAAGAAGAGGAGTGAAGCGATGATCGCCAGGGCGATGGCCGGCCAGGTCGAGTAGTCGTAGCGGACGAACTGAACCCAAAAACTCCAGCCGACGAGCAGGGCTATCACGAGCCACGAGGAGTGGATGCGAATGTCAACGCCTCGTACGGAGCCGATACGCCAGGCGCCGCTCAACATGGGATCTTGCCCTCCGCGTCAGGGCAGCGGAATGGAACAGAGCTCGGGTCATCTTAGGGTGGTGGGCCGGAGGCACGGGCCGGAGTGTGGGGGGATCCGCTGTGACGGCCCAGCTCGGCGGGGGATCAGCGCTGCCAGGGGATCGCGAGTATCACGAGGACGAACGCGAGGAGAAACGTGGCCCCAATTGTGCGCCACGCCTCGCCGCCGCCGCGGCGACGCGCTCGAACCGCTCCGATATGCACGACGGCAAGCGCGACGAGCATGACGGCTGGGTGGATGCGCGCGACGAAAAAACCCTGCCTCCAGCCGTCGTTGAGCAGGTAGAGCCCGATTCCCAGGGCCACCTGCAGGTCGACGACCGCCACCATGAGCGTCACTGGAGTTCGCCGGAACGGCACCGGCCGGGGGGCCTGCAGCAGGGCATACGCCCCGCCCAGGAGCAGCACCCCGAGCACGAACCAGCGCAGCACCGAGTGGATCTCAATGAGCAGGTCCGACATGGACAGCTCCTGTGGCTGGCTGCTGCGGGGTGGCGGGTCAGACTAATGCCGTTCCCCGCAGCCCCCGTGAAGGTGGCAGCTCTGGCGCGCCCAGCAGCCCCACTGGCAGGTTGGCCAAGGCCTGAGTTCGCCCAGGATGTTGCGCTGGCCCGCCCATCCGTACCTGCACGGCAGGCGGAGCGTCGCAAAGATGGGCACCGAAGAATCTGCGCGGGTAGGCGTCAGACTGACTCAGGTCACGCTCCAAACCGCCCACGAGATGCACAAAGGAGCAGGGATGACTTTTCTCGACTCGATTCCCCGCCTGCACGAGCCGCCCACGATCAAGATCCCCGACGTTTTCGACCCTGCGGTTGGGAAGCCGGACGCCGAAGGGGTCCTGACCCTTCAGCTGTTCCATGGCGGCGCGTGGCAGCCTGCCGAAAGCGGCGAGGTTTTCGAGGTCCGCTCACCCATCGATGGCACTCTCGTCGCGCGGGCTCAGAAGGCCGGCAAGGAGGATGTGCAGCAGGCCATCGCCGCCGCCAAGCGGGCCCGGGAAACGATGCAGGCAATGCCCGCGGCGGAGCGCATCCAGATCTGTGAGCGGGCGGCGGAGATCATGGCCCGTCACGCCGATGCTTTCGAGCACGCAATCGTGAACGATCTCGGCAAGACTCCCTCGTCTGCCCGCACCGAGACCGATCGGACGGTGTTGCGACTCGAACTCGTCCGCGAAGAAGTGCGCAAGATCTTCGGCGACTACATACCAGGCGACTGGGTGCAGGGCACCGAGGGCAAGTCCGGGGTCGTGCTGCGGGAGCCACTGGGGACCGTGACAGCGATCGGCCCGTTCAACTACCCGCTGTTCACCCCCGCCGCCAAGATCATCCCGGCACTCGCGGCTGGCAACACCGTCATGGCCAAGGCCCCATCCGACTCGCCTTTCGCGTTGCTCATGTTCGCCCGCATGCTCGACGAGGCCGGGCTTCCCGGGGGAGCGCTCAACGTCGTGACGGGGCCAGGCTCCGAGATCGGCGACCTGCTCGCCGGCCACGAAGACATCTCCATGGTGTCGTTCACGGGCTCCACCCCCGTCGGCTACAGCCTGGCGGCCGCAGCCGGGCCGAAGCCGCTGCACCTCGAGCTCGGGGGCAACGCGGCCGCGATCGTGCTCGCCGACGCGGATGCCGAACAGGCGGCCACTGCAACCGTCAAGGGCGCGTTCAACCTCGCTGGGCAGCGGTGCTCCGCCGTCAGCAGGGTCATCGTCGAGGAGGGCATCTACGACGCGTACGTCGAGCACGCGCTCGAAGAGGTACGTACCTGGGTTCTCGGGGATCCACGCGCGGACGGGGTCGACGTCGGCCCTCTGAAGGGCCCTGACGAGGCGACGAGGGTGAACGGGCTCGTCGAGGACGCCGTCAAGAAGGGCGCTGAGCTGTTGGCCGGAGGCGAGGCCGCGGAGGCCTACCACCAGCCCACGATGATCGTCGACGTGCCGCTCGACGCCGAAATCGTGTGGGAGGAGACGTTCGGACCCGTCCTGACCGTAGTTCGGGCCACGAACGCCGATCAGGCCGTCGAGATCGCCAACCAGTCGCGCTATGGGCTGGACGGGGCCGTCTTCACGCGTGACCTCGAGAAGGCGTGGGGCGTGGCAGCCGCACTCAAGGTTGGGATGGTGGCGGTCAATGATGCGCCGTCGCACGGTGTCGGCCACTTCCCATTCGGCGGACGGACTCCCGACTCTGGTGTCGGCCGTGAGGGGCTCGGCTACTCCATCGATGAATGCACCGCCCTGAAGACGATTGTCCTGCCGACCTGATCACCTGTCCGGCGGCGCGACCACTCCTCCCGTCGCGGGCCTGCTCGCTCAGGCGAGCCCCTGCTCGGGGAGGGGGAGCGCATTGAACACCTGTAGCCGCCAGAGCAGTGCGGGCAGGTCCGAGACGGGGAATTCCACGCTCGGAACGAACCTCCATTCCGTGCGGCCGAAGCCCGTGGGAATGAGCGGCCCCCCGCCGGGTGGCCACTCGTCCTCCGTCAGCTCGACAGAGGGCAGGAGTCCATAGCGCCACCTGCCGGGCTCAACCTCTGGCCCCGGAGATGGGGCGGCTGCCTCGTGATCCGTCATCCGATTCCACACGCTGTCCTGGTCGGATTCGTAGACACTCACAATGCTCAGAAAAAGAGCGAGGTCTGTGAAGTCTTCGAAGACGAGCCACGCGTAGCCGTCGTACCCTTCCTGGCAGGATTGGCGCGTTCGGACACCCGCCCGCCACACCTCGGCAACGAGCGGCGCTATCTCAACGTCGAGCGGGACGTCGTAACCGTCGGGATGGTGAACCAGGACGGTTGCATGCCAGACCATCGGCGTTTCGGCGGCGACCCGCTGCAGATCGCCCGGCTGCCCGATCACCTTCAGCCATACGAATTCAGGCACGCCACGGTTCGCACCGTTCACGAGGGGCTGGTCGCCGCGCACCTCGGGTACCGCCTGCCCTGGCTCCGGTCGGGAACCGGGATGGGGGCTGCCCCGCACCGATCCGGTGGATGACGGCATGGCACTCCTCTTCGTCGTCGCGACGGCCAGGGCTTGGGGGTCTCAAGGGGCTCTCTTGCGGCCTGACTAGTCAAAAGGGGGCCCCAATTACGCACTGGTCCCCAGACCTCGGGCGTTGCCGAAGCGGGTCGTGCCATGACGAGACTCGTCTGATTGGGACATAGGCACTCTCAGCTGATCGGAGTCCCTCATGGAGCAGTATCCCCCCAATTGCGCTCAAAACCACTGTCTGGAGTTCGGAACAAGCACGCGTGTTCGTTCGCGTACGTCGACGCCGTAACTATGTGATAGAAAAGAACGAGACATGTGGCGCTCACTGGTGGTCGTGTTTGCTGGGCTTCGATACCACGACTATACTGTAATATCGGGACACGAATTACGCCCACGGGCACCGAGACCGATGTAGTGACCCCGTCAAAATGGCGATCCCAGGATCACATGGTCGTCCCCCCTTCGAGCACCCGATGAGCCCGTCGAACGACTCCCACCTTGATCCGGGACCGTTGGCATGCGGGCCCGGCTGCTCGCGAGGCGCGCATCCTGAGCACGTGTCCGGTACTCCGTCGTTTCGACCGTCTTCATAGTCACCAGACCTTCTTAAATCGTGTTCGACCGAGAGTACCGAGTACCAGGCAGCGACTGTTCCGCGCTCGCCTCCGCCGGGCTGGCCGTGCGAGACACAGATGTCCTGCGAGTTCTCGTGCTCGACGCCGTGCCTCCACCGGAGAGGAAACTCAACTCTGCCCTCGCCTTCCCCGAACCTCCGCAATATTCGGTCCCAAAAGAGGAGATTCGGGGCCACAGCTCTACGGATACAAGCCCGATTACATGGCGCGTGCCTCTTTCCTTGCCCGATGGGGACATGTAATGATCGAGACATTCCCGTCAGGTCCCCTACCCCCGCGCCTTCGCATTCTCAGCGTAAGGGATGGGTTTACGCAGCGCAAGACCAGAAGCAGGCACAATGAGAGAAGGGGACGTAAGACATGTCCGATTGCACGCCTTAGCCAAAATATCCTCTCGGTTAGCTGCCCATTTCAGTACGTTGATAGACGTGAGCCTCACAAGCTAAGCCGGATCATGGGGAACCTCAATGACCTATCCACGCTGCTTTGGCAGGGGTGCTCACGTCTGGCGCAGTACCGGGTAGCCGCCGTAGGCGGCGGGGGGCGGGCCAGATGAAGTAGTCGAGCGGGACAGGGTCGAGGACGCGAGTGAAGGCGCCCGGGAAACCGGACTCTCGGCCGGTTCGGCGTCCTCGACGTCGGTCCGGCGCGATGGGTTCAAACGTTCGCGGTCTCGAGTGCGTGGAGTTCCCGTTTGAGCTCTGCCGCTTCGTCACGCAACCGCGCCGCGTACTCGAATCGCAGCTCGGCGGCGGCCTCGTGCATCTCGTCGGTCAGCCGCCGGATGAGGGCACGAAGCTCCTCGCGGGGCAGCGGCTCGTCCTCTCCGTCATGCCGGCGGCGACTCGGGGCCTCGATCGGGTCGTAGCGCTGCCCTGCCTCGGCCGCTCGCGCAGCTTGGATGATGTCGCTGACCTTCTTGCGGATTGTCTGGGGGTCGATGCCGTGAGCCGCGTTGTAGGCGAGCTGCTTCGCCCGACGGCGGTTCGTCTCCTCGATCGCCGCCCGCATCGCATCGGTCACCTCGTCCGCGTACATCACAACCTGCCCGTGCACGTTCCGAGCGGCACGCCCGATCGTCTGCACGAGCGACGTCTCCGAGCGGAGGAAGCCCTCCTTGTCCGCATCGAGGATGGCGACGAGCGACACCTCAGGCAGATCGAGCCCCTCACGCAGCAGGTTGATTCCGACGAGCACGTCGAACACGCCGAGGCGCAGCTCTCTGAGGATCTCGATGCGCTGGACCGTGTCGATGTCGGAGTGGAGGTAGCGGACCTTCACCCCGTTCTCCAACAGGTAGTCGGTGAGGTCCTCGGCCTTCTTGTTCGTCAGCGTCGTGACGAGCACGCGCTCACCCGTTTCCACTCGTCGTCCGATCTCCGCCATGAGGTCGTCTATCTGACCCTTCGTCGGACGGACGAGGACCTCGGGGTCGACGAGCCCGGTCGGGCGGATGACCTGATCGACGATGCTGCTGCTCTCCCTGCGCTCGTAGGTACCAGGGGTGGCCGAGACGAACAGGCGCTGTCCGATCTTGGCGAGGAACTCATCGAACCGCAGGGGACGATTGTCGAGCGCCGACGGCAGCCGGAAGCCGTGCTCGACGAGGGTTTCCTTGCGCGAGCGGTCTCCCTCGTACATCCCGCCGATCTGTGGGACCGTGACGTGGGATTCGTCGACGATGAGCAGGAAATCATGCGGGAAGTAGTCGAGCAGTGTGAACGGCGGCTCGCCCGGTTCGCGTCCGTCGAAGTGGCGCGAGTAGTTCTCGATCCCCGAGCAGAAGCCGACCTCGCGGATCATCTCCAGGTCGTAGTTCGTGCGCATCCGCAGCCGCTGCGCCTCCAACAGTTTGCCCCGCGCCTCCAGTTCGGCGACGCGTGTCCCCAGCTCGGCTTCGATCGTCCTCAAGGCCGATTCCACGCGGGGACGAGAAGCGACGTAATGGGATGCGGGGAAAACCGCGAATTCCTCCACCTCGCCGGTCATCTCGCCGGTAACCGTATTGAGCCTCGTGATGCGCTCGACCTCGTCGCCGAAGAACTCGAAGCGCACGGCCAGCTCGTCGTCGCTCGGGAAGACCTCGAGGGTGTCGCCCCGTACGCGGAAGGTACCGCGCACGAAGTTCAGGTCGTTGCGGGCGTATTGCAGGTCGACGAGCTTGTGGAGGGCCGCGTCGAGACCGAACTCCTCCCCCCGGCGGAGCCATAGCACGTGGTCGCGGTACTCCTCGGGGGAGCCCAGGCCGTAGATGCAAGAGACCGAGGCCACGACGACGACGTCGCGCCGAGAAAGTAGCGACATGGTCGTACGGTGCCGGAGGCGCTCGATCTCGTCGTTGATCGTCGCGTCCTTCTCGATGTACGTGTCGGTCTGTGGGACGTACGCCTCCGGCTGGTAGTAGTCGTAGTAGGAGACGAAGTACTCGACCGCGTTGTAGGGCAGGAAGTCACGCAGTTCGTTCGCGAGTTGTGCTGCGAGCGTCTTGTTCGGGGCGATCACGAGCGTGGGGCGGCCGATGCGAGCGATGACGTTCGCGGCCGTGAACGTCTTCCCCGTCCCGGTCGCTCCGAGCAGTGTGACAGCCTTCTCACCGGCTTCGGCCGCCTCGACGATGCCTTCGATGGCCGCCGGCTGGTCCCCGGCAGGGGCGAAGTCGCTGAGCACCTGGAACTCGGACACGGGGCGAGGGTACTGCCGGACGATGGCGGGCACACGCGGCGGGTTCAGGGGCGGGACCCTCCCGGGATTGAGTCGTCTGCTCCTCGCCGGCTCGGAGGTAAGGCGCGAGGCCGGGCTAGTGGTGAGCTCCTGCTCGGCGCGCTTCGCGGCTCAGCGCCTCGTAGAGGGCGTCGACCCGTCGTTCGAGGTCTTCGAGATCGCCGCTGTTGTCCACGACATGGGTGGCGACAGCCAAGCGCTCCTCGTCGCTCGCCTGCGCCCGCATGCGGTTCCTGACCTCGTCGCGGTCCATGTCCCGCTCCCGTACGAGCCGCTCGATGCGAACCTCTTCGGGTGCGAGGACCACGACGACAGACTGGTAGGGCCGGTCGCCTTCCGCTTCGACGAGTAGGGGGACGTCCACGACGACGATGCCGTCGGCTCCGAGTTCGCTGCTTCCTTCCAGGTCGGCGAGTCTCGCCTCGATGCGGGCGTGAACTCGGGGATGGATGATGGCGTTGAGATCCTGGCGGGCTTCCTCATCGTCGAAGACGATCGTTGCCACCCGCTGACGGTCGAGGCCCCCCTGGGACGTCACGACTTCCTCGCCGAACCGCTCCACCACCTCCCGGAAGCCCTCGGTGCCGGGCTCGACCACTTCCCGGGCGAGCTGGTCGGCCTCTAGTACGGTGGCCCCGCGTTCGGCGAGCATGCGGCCGATCGTGCTCTTGCCGCTGCCGATGCCGCCGGTGAGCCCGACGACGTACAGGGACTCAGCCCTGACCGTGGGACGGCGACGTCGGGGACTCCGAGGGCTCACCCGTTCCCGGTTCAGCGGGGGCTTCGGACGGCTGCCCTTCCATGGCGGGGGGTGCCTGAGCGATCGCTCGAGCCGGAGCGGCTTCCCCCTCCGGAGAGGGCTGGTCGGCATGGTCGGGTGCGCTTCCCGCGACGTCGTCGAGCCCCGCCCCGCCGACCGTGCCGCTCGCCGGAGCCCCTTCCTCCACGGTGGAGGCGGCGGCCTGACCTGCGAGCTCCCCCTCGAGCGCCGGCTCCCCCAGCTGCGGCGTCGGGGACGGTGTCGAATCACCTTGCTGCCGGCGGGCGACCTCTGCCGACGATTGGAAGCCGGCCTGGCGAAGCTGATCGCCGAGGGCATGTGTACCGGGAGCGGCCACGCCGGAGACGTAGGCGGTTTCGGCGAGTGCGATCTGCTCGGGTGTCAGAGTTCGCTCGCTGGTCGTGGGCGACGGGGCGTGAACCTGTTTGAGCGACAGGCTGATCCGCCGGCGGATCGTGTCGATGTCGATGACTTTGACCTCGATGCGGTCGCCCACGTTCACGACGGCTTCGGGAGCTTCGACGTGGTGCTCGGCGAGCTCGGAGATGTGGATGAGTCCTTCGATTCCCTCGGCCACCTTCACGAAGGCCCCGAAGGGAACGAGCTTCGTGACCTCACCCTCGACGACGTCGCCAACCTGGTTCTCCCGGGCGAACTTCGTCCAGGGGTCTTCCTGCGTGGCCTTCAGCGACAGGGACACTCTCTCCCGGTCGAGGTCCACGTCGAGAACCTCGACCGTGACGTCGTCGCCAACCTCCACCACCTCGCTCGGGTGGTCGATGTGGTGCCAGGACAACTCCGACACGTGCACGAGGCCGTCCACGCCGCCGAGGTCGACGAAGGCACCGAAGTTGACGATCGACGACACGACGCCTTTGCGGATCTCGCCCTTCTGCAGACTGCGCAGGAACTCCTGGCGGAACTCCGACTGGGTCTCCTCGAGGAACTTCCGGCGCGACAGCACGACGTTGTTGCGATTCTTGTCGAGCTCGATGATCTTGCATTCCAGTTCGGTGCCGATGTAGGGGTGCAGGTCCCGCACCCGGCGCATCTCGACCAGCGAAGCGGGAAGGAAGCCACGTAGCCCGATGTCGAGGATCAGTCCGCCCTTCACGACCTCGATGACGGTGCCCTTGACGGTCTTGTCCTCGCTGAAGATTCGTTCGATGGTGCTCCAGGCGCGCTCGTACTGGGCGCGCTTCTTCGACAGCAGCAGCCGTCCCTCGGCATCCTCTTTCGTGAGGACGAGGGCTTCGATGACGTCGCCGACCTGTACGACATCGCGGGGGTTGACGTCCTGCTTGATGGACAGTTCCCGCGCGGGGATGACGCCCTCGGACTTGTAGCCGATGTCGAGCAGCGCCTCGTCCGGATCGACCTTTACGACCACGCCTTCGATGATGTCTCCATCATTGACGGGACGGAGCGTCTGCTCGAGGGCCGCTTCGAAGTCGTCTTCCGTGCCGTACTCGTTCTCAACGATCGGCTCGCCGGTCGACGTCATCTGCCCACCCGGGTCATGCATGACCACTACGGCGGCGGGGTCCGCGTTCGGCGCGTGGGCAGAGGCGGGGTTGCCCCGAGGGTTCGGGGGTGTCTCCCGCTGCTCACCCTCGGTCGCGGAGCGGGTCGTCGGGGTCGGCTGCTGGTCCATGATGAGGTGAATTTCTCCTGCTGGTCGTCTGCCGTCGCGGCCACGGCCGCGAGTTCGCGGCTGCAGTCCTAGTACACTTCTGTCCTCATGCGAGGGGAGCCCGGACTCAGCCGACTGGCTGACCGGCTAGGAGCCTTCCATCGCTGATAGACCCTGTCAACGCGTCCCCGCGCGCCGACCGCAAGGTCACGCGCTGGGACGTCCCGGCGCCAGGCACAGAATACTGTCACCAGATTACGGTCACACGCTACTGTGCCCACCGGGAAGCTTAGCTGCGTGTGAAGATCGCCGTGCGCCGACCTCGAGATGTGTCCAGTGAACTGCGACCGGTCCCCGACGACCTGCCGCGCCGCCACCTCTACGTCGAGCCGGTCCGGGTGTCTGAACTCGTGGCGCTACCTCCCGAGCATCTCCCCGGTGGGGAGGTCCGACTGATCTTCCAGGTCACCGTCAAGGACGCGGCAGGTGCGCGCTGCCCGGATCTGGCGGTCGAGGCACGCGTGCGTGGTCCTGCTCGCGTCGCGACCGGCACGGCTCACACGGACGTCTTCGGTCAGGCGTGGTTCCGTATGAGAGGAGCGGCCGGCAGTTACCGCTGCGAGATCCTCGACGTCGCAGGCGGCGCGGTTGCACTGGAACGACCGGACGACACGGAGGTCGTGGCAGTGGCGATCGCGACGGTGTAGCTCGGCTACCCCCGGTCAGCTTCCATCCGGCGACAGGGTAGGCGCCTCGGCCGGGTGGAGGGGCTGTCCCTCGCGGTAGCCGGCCGCCGTCTGAATTCCGACGACGGCGAGCTCGTGGAACTCCTCGAGGTTTCGGGCACCAGCGTAGGAGCAGGCGCTGCGAACCCCGGCGACGATGTGGTCGATGAGGTCCTCGACCCCGGGCCGAGCCGGATCGAGGTAGAGGCGGGCCGTGGATATGCCCTCGTCGAACAGTTGCTTGCGGGCACTCTCGAGGGGGTCCGAGGCCAGGGTCCGGCGCTTCACCGCGCGAGTGGAGGCCATCCCGAAGCTCTCCTTGTAACGGCGACCCTGTTCGTCGCTGTGAAGATCGCCGGGGGACTCGTGGGTACCGGCGAACCACGAGCCGAGCATGACATTCGCAGCTCCCGCGGCCAGTGCGAGTGCGACGTCGCGGGGGTGACGCACCCCGCCATCCGCCCACACGTGGCGTGCGAGCCTGCGGGCTTCGGCGGCGCACTCGACCAGCGCGGAGAACTGTGGTCGCCCCATGGCCGTGAGCATACGGGTCGTGCACATGCCACCTGGTCCCACTCCGATCTTGACGATGTCCGCACCGGCCGAGACGAGGTCACGCACGCCGTCGGCAGTCACGACGTTGCCGGCTACGACAGGCGTTGGGGGATCCAGGCGGCGCACGGTGCGTAGCGCTTCGAGCATGCGCTCCTGGTGGCCGTGGGCGGTGTCCAGCACGAGCACGTCCACGTTGGCCTCGAGCAGTGCCTTGACGCGCACGGCCACGTCTCCGGTGATGCCGACTGCCGCCCCGATCGCCAGCCCACCTTGCGCGTCAGTCGCTGGTCGATAGAGGCTGGACCGCAGCGCCCCGATGCGGGTCACGAGGCCGACCAGGCGCCCCCCGTCGTCGACGACCGGCGCGAGACGTCGCCGCGCGGCCGTCAGGGCGTCGAATGCGTCCCGCGGCGCAACCGTCTCGGGCAGCACCATCAGCTCGGTCGACATCACCTCAACCAGCTGCGTGAAGCGGTCCACCCCCTCGCAGTCGACCTCCGTGACCACCCCGACGGGTCGGCCGTCCGAGACGACGACTACCGCGCCGTGCGCACGCTTGGGCAGAAGGTTCAGGGCTTCGCCGACCGTGCTCGATCGTTGCAGGACGATCGGAGTTTCGAAGACGAGGTGCCGAGACTTCACCCACGCGGTGACCTCAGCCACGACGTCCGGGGGTATGTCCTGGGGGATGACAACGAGCCCGCCACGGCGTGCGACTGTCTCCGCCATCCTGCGGCCCGCCACGGCGGTCATGTTCGCCGCCACGACCGGGATGGTCGTACCACTGCCGTCGACCGTCGCGACGTCCACGTCCAATCGGGACGCGACGGTTGACCGGGCCGGCACGAGAAACACGTCCTCGTAGGTCAATTCGAGCGACGACGCGGCGGCATGCAGCCAGCGCACTCTCGACCTCCCCGGCCAGTGCGTAGGGGTCGAGTCCCACGGTACCTGGGCACCGCGCCTCGTCGCGGGTTTCAGTGCTTCTGCGCGTCGAACCAGGTGGGACCGTGAGCGGTATCCACGACCAAAGGGACGACGAGGTCGGCGACCGCGCACATCTCTCGCACGGCGAGCTCTCGGGCCTCCTCGAGCTCCCCCTGGGACACTTCGAAGACGAGCTCGTCGTGGACCTGCAGGAGCAGCTGGGCACGCAGCCCTTCGCGCTCGAGACCACGCTGCACCCGCGGCATCGCCAGCTTGATGATGTCGGCGGCGGTGCCCTGGATCGGGGCGTTGAGCGCCATGCGTTCGGCTATGCCGCGCCGGTTGCGGTTGTCGCTGAGCAGGTCCGGTAGGTAGCGTCGCCGGCCGAACAGCGTGGTCGTGAACCCGTCGCGGCGAGCCCGCAGCACTGCTGCCTGCAGGAACTCCCCCACCTTCGGAAAGCGGGCCATGTAGGCAGCCACGATCTCCTGGGCCTCCGCCGGCGGGATTCCGATCTGCTGCGACAGCCCGTAGGGCGTCAGTCCATAGGCGAGGCCGTAGTTGATCGCCTTCGCACGGTCTCGCAGGGGCCCATCGACGAGGTCAAGCGGCAGGTCGAAGACCTGGGCAGCAGTGGTGGCGTGGATGTCCTCCCCGGAGTTGAACGCCTCTATCAGTCCCTCGTCGCGCGACAGATGGGCCATGATGCGCAATTCGATCTGGGAATAGTCCGCGACGAGCAGCCAGTCGTAGCCCTCACCGGGAACGAAGGCTCGGCGGATCTCGCGTCCCTCCTCGCGCCGGACGGGAATGTTCTGGAGGTTGGGGTTCGACGAGGCGAGGCGGCCCGTGGCGGCACTGACCTGGGAGAGGGTCGTATGGACCCGCTTCGTGATCGGGTCGACGAGTGGCGGGAGGGCGTCGAGGTAGGTGGAGACGAGCTTGCTGAGCTCCCTCCATTCGAGGATCGCCTCGATGATGGGATGGGTCGCGGCCATCGACTGCAGCGCCGCCGCGTCGGTCGACCAGCCGGTCTTGATCCGCTTCGTTCGCGGCAAACCGAGCTCGTCGAAGAGAACCTCCTGCAGTTGAGGGTTGGAGGCGACGTTGAAGCGATGACCTGCAAGGTCCCAGATCTCGGCTTCGAGTTCATCGCAGCGAGCGGCGAGGCGGGCTCGCAGCTTGGCGAGCACGTCGAGGTCGACGGCCACTCCGGCGCGCTCCATGTGAGCGAGGACCGGTGCGAGGGGCGCTTCGATGTTCCCGAGCAGCTCGCGCTGGCCCCGCAGATCGAGCTCGCGCTCCAGGTGGGTGGCGAGCTCGAGGGTGGCAAGCGCCTGCAGCGCCCGCTCTTCCCACGACGAGGCCTCGTCCTCGACGCCGAGTGAGAGCTGCCCGTCAGCGCGTCCCGCCTCGGTGCTGATGGTGCGGCTGAGGTGCTGGAGGGCGAGGCTGTCGAGGTCGAAGTTGCGTTGGTCGGGAGTGACGAGGTAGGCCGCGAGCATCGTGTCGAGGAAGACCCCCGCGACCTGCCAGCCAAGGCTGTTCGCCGCGTGGTCGAGGAGCTTGAGGTCGTGGACGACCTTGGGCACGTCCGCGTCAGAAGCGAGAAGCCTCAAGGCTTCGAGGTCCTCAGCTGAGAGCTCGTCGAAATCCGCCGTAGCCGGGTCTCGTCCGGGACTGGCGACAGCGACGCTGGTCCATTGGACGTGGGGGACTCGGCCATGGGTGACCGGTACGACCGCGATCGGGCTGCCAGGGCTTTCGAGCCATTCGCGCAGCTCGCCGGCTCGAAGACGACGGGGACGCCGAGCGAAGCCGCTGGCCTCCTCCTGCTGCCAGGCCCCGAGCACCTCGGACTGGAGCCGCTCATAGAGCGTGCGGAACTCGAGCGCTCCGAACAGGCGGCGGACCGTGTCGGGGTCGGGGCGACCCATGCGCAGGGTGGCGAGCTCGACCTCGACCTCCACGTCCCGACGCAGCCGCATGAGCGAACGGTTGACGAAGACCTGATCGCGGTGGGCAGCGAGGGCCTGCGGCAGCTTCTTGCCGCCAACCTCCTGGAGGTGGTCATACACCCCTTCGAGGTCTCCGTAGGTGGCGATGAGCCTGGCCGCCGTCTTCTCCCCCACTCCTGGCACTCCGGGAAGATTGTCCGAGGTGTCACCCCGCAGGGCCGAGTAATCGGGGTACTGATCGGGTAGGACGCCGTAACGCTCGACGACCGCCTGGGGCGTCATGACCGCCGTGTCGCTGATTCCTCGCAGCGTGTACAGGACCGTGATCTCGTCGTCGACGAGTTGCATCGCGTCCCGATCTCCGGTCACGACGAGAACCCGGTGCCCCTCCTTCGTGGCCCGCGCGGCGAGGGAGGCGATGACGTCGTCCGCCTCGACGCCGGGTATCTCGATGACTGGCACCTCGAGGGCGGCAAGCACCTCGTGTATGAGGTCGAGCTGAGTACGGAATTCGTCCGGGGTCTCAGCTCGACCTGCCTTGTAGTCGGGATAAGCGCTCGTGCGGGCCGTGTCGCGGCCCTTGTCGAAGCAGACGACGATCCCGTCGGGGCGCTCATCGGCGATGAGCTTGATGAGCATGCTCGTGAAGCCGTAGACGGCGTTCGTGAGCTGCCCGGTCCTCGTGCGCAGGTTGTCGGGGAGGGCGAAGAACGCGCGGTAGGCCAGGCTGTGGCCATCCAGCAGGAGGAGCGTCTGGTGGTCTGCCACGCTCATGGCTTTCGAATCGGGAAGGGGGTGGACGCCAACCTGTTTCTTGGCGCGATCGACCTCCAGCCTACCCGGGCGGGCGACGAGGGTTTTGACGGGGCCACGTAGCCTGTGAGGACTCGAGGTGCCGAGAGGAGAGGGCATGGCGACCACACCCTTCGTCATCGACGTGGACGAGGCGACCTTCGAGCGCGAGGTGGTCGACCGGTCCCGAGAGGTCCCGGTCGTCGTCGACTTCTGGGCCGCCTGGTGCGGGCCGTGCCGCACGCTGGGCCCGCTGCTCGAGCGGTCCGTGTCCTCCCGGGAAGGGGGGGTCGTGCTCGCCAAAGTGGACATCGACCGCAACCCCCGCCTCGCGGCTCGCTTTGGAGTGCGCAGCATTCCGGCGGTGAAAGCCTTCCGGAATGGCGCGGTCGTCGATCAGTTCGTCGGGGCGCTGCCTACCCGCCAGGTCGAGACCTTCCTCGACCGGCTCCAGCCCTCTGAAGCCGACCGTGTCGTGACCGCCGCATTGCAACTTCTTCCCGACGACCCCGAAGCGGCCGAGCCGTGGCTGCGTCGGGCGCTCGAACTCGACCCCCGTCATCGCCTGGCCGCCATCGAGCTCGCCCGGCTAATCGTCGACCGGGCCCCCGACGAGGCGCTCGAGCTACTCACGCCACATCGACCTGACCCGGCCGTGGAGCAGGTCGCTGTCCGTGCGGAGCTTGCCCGTGGCGGCGGGAATGTCGCTGACCTGCGCGCCAGCGTGGAGCGGAATCCCAGAGATGCCAGCGCTCGTCTGTCGTTGGGGCGAGCCCTGGCAGCAACCGGCGCCTACGAGGATGCCATCGAGGAGCTGCTAGCCGCCGTGCGCAGTGGCGGACCTGAGCGCGAGGAGGCGCGCGAGCAGCTCGTGGCCCTGTTTCACGTCATCGGGGAAGGCGACTCGCGCGTCTCGGAGGCGCGGAAGCGATTGGCGTCCGCTCTCTACTGACCACTCCCGGCGCGGACGATCCTGTCGTCCACCCGGAACCCTCGCGCCGCGAGGGTTGGGCATGGCGATTCCCCGTGTGTCGAGAAGTTCGATCGTATTCAAGTTAATGTAGTAGTTTTCCGATTACCTTCCGTAAGTCAGCCGGCTCGTACCTGATTCGGCGACGTCAGGAAGGTCTACAGCAGTGACACACCGTATCCCGGCTGCCCTACTGCATCGCGTGGCACCAAGCGTCCCTTTGCCTTTGATGTCCGCGAGGGCAAGCGGGCGTAGCATCGGCGGCCGCCGGCGCCCAGTGGCAACCCTCATGGCCGCCCTCACCGTAACGGTCAACCTTGTGGGCCTGACCCTGGCGCCGGGAAGCTCAGCGGCGGCCGCTACGAGCCTCCCGGCCGGATTCGTGCTCCTTTCGTCGAGCAGCGGACAGGGTCAATACAACCTGACGGACTTCTCGTACCTGCCGGATGGCTCGATCCTCACGAGCGGCAAGGATGGCACGGTCAACTGGGTGCCGGCGGGCGGCACGCCCCGCAGGATCGCCCGTCTGCCAGTGCTCACCGACGGTGACCTGGGCCTGGTCGGCCTCGCGGTGGCCCCCGACTACTCCACGACGCGGCGCGTGTACACCACCCGGGCCCTGTCCGCACCAGACGGCCGGCGCGTCCTGCGGCTCAGCGGGTGGACCGTGACCGGCGACGAAGACGGCGAACCGGCCGCGCTCGCCGAAGAGGCGATGATCGTGGAGACTTCGGCCGACTCCAACGTCCACGCCATGACGGGCGTGGTCGCGTCCGAGGACGGCACCCTTTGGGTGAGCATCGGCGACTCCGGCTCGCACACTGCCGTAAATCCTCAGACGCTGCGCACGCTCCACGTGAACGACGCCCACGGCAAGCTCCTGCACATCCTCCCCGACGGGCGCGGGGTCCCCTCCAACCCGTCCTATGACCCGGCCGCCCCGACGGCATGGCGCAGCCGCGTGTACGCCAGCGGCTTCCGCAGCCCGTTTCGGCTGTCCCTGGATCCCGCCAGCGGCGCCCCCATCCTGGGAGACGTCGGCTGGAACACCTACGAGGAGGTCAACGTCGTGCGCCCCGGCGCCAGCTACGGCTGGCCCTGCTGGGAGGGACCCGAACCCACCCCCGGCTACCGCGACCTGCCCGAGTGCAGCGGCGTAGGCCATACGCCCCCGCTGTGGTCGTACGACCGCCAAGTAGGGGGCAGCATCACGGGCGGGCTCGTTTACACCGGCGAGTCGTACCCGGCTGCCTACCAGGGCGCCTACTTCTTCGGCGACTACGTGTCCAAGCGTCTGTGGACTCTCACCTTCGACGCCGGCGGCCGAATAACCCGGGCACCGGAAACGGCCGGGTTCGCGTCGGAGATCGGGGGGCCGGTCAAGCTCGCGGCCGGACCGGGTGGAGACATCGTCTTCGCCGACCTCTACGACGGAACCATGCACCGGCTCACCTACACCCCCGGCAACCGGGCACCGACGGCCGAGGCCAAGACCGCCACCGACCCCGACACCCGCACGGTGGCCTTCGACGCCTCCCGCTCCAGCGACCTCGACGGTGACGCGATCTCCTACGCCTGGGACTTCGGCGATGGCACCACCGGCACCGGGATGAAGACCTCCCACACCTACGTTCCCGGAGACAGCCGGCTGACTGCCCGCCTGACCGTGACCGACAGCGTCGGCAATCAGGACAGCATCGGGATCACGGTCGCACCGTTCAACCACGCCCCGACACTCGCGCTGCAGGGTCCCGCCACTGACCGCACCTATGCCGTGGGCGATACGGTGGAGGCGACCGCTACCACTAGCGACGACGAGGACGGCGCCCTCCCCGTGCGGTGGCGCACCGACCTCGTCCACTGCCGGGGCGCGGTGTGCCACTCCCACCCCGGCTCCAGCCAAGACGGTGACACCTACGCTGTCGTCTTCGACGACCACGGCGACGACACCCGCATGGAGGTGCGCGCCTCTGCCAGTGACGGCTACGGAGTCGTCACCGAGCAGACCTTCATCGCCCATCCTGCGCTCCGGCGGCTCACGCTCGCCAGCTCCACTCCCGCCACCATGGAGCACAACGGCCGGGACAGCAATGCCGCTCTCGTCGCAGTAGGTTCGACCAACTCGGTTGCGGCCGCCGCCACGGCCACTGACGGGGTGGCAACCTTCGACCGCTGGGACGACGCCTCCGGCCGTCAGCGCACACTTGTGATGCCGGATGGGGACGTGACTCTGACCGCCCGCTACGCGACCCCTATCGACCGTCGTTACGCCAGCGATCCCGCCTTCCGCTCCGTCCTGGGGGCGGCGACCGACACCGAGCAGGGGGGTGCCGATCTGCGGTGGCGCGACTTCCAGGCGGGCCGAGCCTACTGGTCTCCCTCCACCGACGTGCGCGAGGTACACGGCGCGATCGCTGGCACCTACCAACGCCTCGGCGCGCACGTCGCGTACGGGGTCCCCGCCACGGACGAGACACCCACTCCCGACGGCGCCGGTCGCTTCAACCACTTCACCGGCGGGCGCAGCATCTACTGGACTTCTACCACCGGGGCCCACGCCATCTGGGGCGCCATTCGCGACCGCTGGAAGGCCACCGGCTGGGAGACCGGCCCCCTCGGCTACCCCACCACCGACGAGTCCCCCACGCCCGACGGCGTCGGCCGCTTCAACCACTTCTCCAAGGCCGGCTCCATCTACTGGACACCGGGCGCCGGGGCCCACGCCATCTGGGGTGCGATTCGCGACCGCTGGAAGGCGACCGGCTGGGAGACCGGCCCCCTCGGCTACCCCACCACTGACGAGTCCCCCACGCCCGACGGAGTCGGCCGCTTCAACCACTTCTCCAAAGCCGGCTCCATCTACTGGACACCGGGCACGGGCGCGCGGGAGGTGTACGGCGCCATCCGGGCCCGCTGGGCCCAACTCGGCTGGGAGCGCTCCTACCTCGGCTACCCCACCTCCGGCGAGTTCTCCGTACCCGGCGGCCGGCGCAGCAACTTCCAGCAAGGCTACATCGTCTGGGACGCCCGTACCGGCGCAGTGACCGACCGGCGGTACTGATCACGGCTCACACCGACGCCACTGCTTCAGCAGAGCTGTCGCTCGCTCTCACGTGGGGGAGGAACCGTCTCCGAACTCAGCGAGGATGTGTTCCGCGACCGCTCGCATCGTCATGCGCCGCTGCATCGCTTGCCGCTGGATCCAGCGGAACGCCTCGCTCTCGGTCATATCTTGCGTGTCTTGCAGGACGCCCTTGGCGCGTTCGACGAGTTTGCGCGCCTCGAGGCGTCCTTGGAGATCGTCGACTGCAGCCTCTAGCCCGGACATCTCCTGGAACCGTCCCGCCGCGATCTCGACGGCTGGCAGCAGGTCGTGCTTCTGAAAGGGCTTGACGAGGTAGGCCATGGCGCCGGCCCGTCGTGCCTTCTCCACCAGATCACGCTGGCTGAACGCGGTGAGGATCAGTACGGCAGCGAGGCGATCCTGTGCGATCTCCTCGGCCGCTTGTATTCCGTCCATGACCGGCATCTTGATATCGAGGATGACGAGGTCCGGCCGCAGCTCGCGCGTGAGACGCACCGCAGAGGCCCCATCGGCGACCTCCGCCACGACTTCAAAGCCCTCCTCCTCGAGCATCTCCTTCAGGTCGAGGCGGATGAGCGCTTCGTCCTCGGCGATGAGAACCCGCGTCGGGGTGGTCGCCTGCACCTCCGACGAAGTTGGCGCCCGCGTGTCCTTCGTCACGTCGATCGTCCCTCCACGTCGAGGAGGCGGTCCAGCAGCCGGTCGCGCTCACGCCCGAGCTCCTCTACCCTCTCCCTCGCCTCCTCCAGCAGCCGGCCGTGCCGCTCGAGATCGGCATGCGCCGCCCGCCAGGCTCGGTCAGCAAGCGGCGTTTGGGCGACGAGCTTGCGGGTCTCCGCTTCGTCGGCGGCCTCGCGGAGGTAGGCGACCTGCTCGGCCAGAACGCGCTCGTTGGCTCGCGCGCGGCGAAGCCGTTCGTGCACGTTCGCCAGTCGCTCCTCGACCTTGGCTGCGCCGCGTGAGCTTCCCGTAGCGCTCCCCCTGGACGACCGCGGGAGCCCGGGTGGTTTTGGCCCTCACCGCGTCGGAAGCGTAGTCGAGTCAATCAAGCAAGAAACAAGTTTTCTCGGCGACATGCAGGCCAGCGTGCGTCCAGCTGGCTATCTGCCCTCCTCACGTCATGGCCGCGAGGCGTTCGGCTGCATGACTACCCCTATCACAAGGGAGGCCCCACGGTCTCGGGGGACTCCCACGCCGGTCCGTCGCCGCACACCGAGAGCTGGCCGCGCGCATGTGCGGAGCGTAGGGTCCCAGCGAGCACGACCACCGTTCACGCGCGCTTTCGCGAGTCCGCTACGGTTCCTACCGTAAGAGGCTGCGGCAAGCTCGGCTGTCCGCGATCGTGGCCTTGGTGGGGCGCTGGCCACCCTCGACGCCATCTCGACGTCGACAGCCGAACGTGCTCACGTCACTTGACCTACACGCCGAAAGCGCTGCCAGACCGAAAATAGCTGCCTCGCCGCTCCCCGAGCGCTTCACCCCCCGCCACCTCTTGTCTCACCTTGCCTGTGAAGATCTCCGCAAGCCGAAAGCAACCAAGTGGGCCGACACTGAGCAGTACGAGATGGGGCATGCGTGAGAGCGTGCGCTTCTTCGGGTCCTTCCTGGCCCATCCGCTCCGCGTCGGGGCTGTCCTTCCCACGAGCCAACGCACCGTGCGGCTTATGCTGGACATGGCCAACCTCCCCGCCGCTCGTCGGGTAGCCGAGTTCGGAGCAGGCACGGGCGTCTATACCACCGAGATCCTGAAACGGGTCGGCCCCCAAGCGCATGTGGTGGCCTTCGAAATCGACCCGAGCCTTGCAGCGGATCTCTCGGCTCGGATAGAGGATCCCCGACTGCAGATCGTCACCGATTCCGCCGAGCGGGCGGGAGAATATCTCGCCGGCAAGAAGATGGATGTGGTCGTCTCGTCCCTCCCTTTCACCTCCATGTCGAAGCAGATCAGGCGCGCCATCCTCGACCAGGCGACGCGCATCCTGCGGGACGACGGGGTGATGCTCGTCATTCAGTACTCGACGGTCCTGCGGCGCGACCTCCAACGACGGTTCGCCTCGGTGCGACGAAGCATCTCGCTGTTCAACGTTCCGCCCGCCTTCCTCTTCGCCTGCCGCGAACCTCTGATGAAGGGGATATCCATCCGATGATCACGAAGCGGAGTTGGAGGTCGGCGAGCAGATCGCTGCTGGTGCCACTCGCCGTCGGGGTGGTGCTCCTCCCGATGAGTCGACGGGGCGCTGCCGCTGCGTTCGCGACGGCAGGAATTGTGCTGGCGTTTTTTCGCGATCCCGAACGGAGGCTCGAGCCGGACCCGGGCATCGTGTATGCCGCGGCGGATGGAAGAATCACGGCTGTCGAGTCCGTGCCCGCCCCCTGGAACGATGAGGACGAGGCGCTGAGGATCGCCACCTACCTGTCACTCCGTGACGTCCACGTCAACAGGAGCCCCGTCCAAGGCAGGGTGACCGGGATCGAGGAACGGGCTGGCTCCTTCTCTCCGGCGTTCCTTGACACCGCGGGCTCGTCGAACCGCCAAAACCGAATCTCCATAGATGGTCCTTCCAGACGGGCCGTGGTCGTCCAGGTGGCCGGGATCCTCGCGCGCCGGATCTCGAGATGGGTAGAGGTCGGCGACAGCGTGGAGGCGGGGCAGCGGATAGGCCTCATCCACTTCGGATCCCGCACGGATGTCGTCCTCCCCGCGTCCGCTGCCGTCCCCCTCGTCCGGCGCGGGGACCGAGTACGTGCGGGAGTCACGCCGCTGGCCCGCTACCACGACCGGCAGGGGGGCAGCGTCACATGAAGAATCCGACGAGGTACCCCATGCGGCAGTTCATGCACCTGTCCAACATCGCGACCAGCGGGAACCTGGTCGCCGGCTTCCTGTCGCTGCTCCTGATCTCACGAGCCGAGCTCGGCTGGGCTGCCATCCTGGTGCTCGTCAGTGCGATGCTCGACGCGGTCGATGGGCCGGTGGCTCGTGCGACCGGCGCACAGAGTCAGTTCGGTTCCAATCTCGACTCTCTCGCTGACGTGATTTCCTTCGCTGTTGCCCCGGCCTTCGCGACCTACATGGGCTCCTTGCAAGACCTTCCGGTTGTAGGCGTCGCCGCCTGTCTCTGCTTCGTGCTCTGCAGCGCCTGGCGGTTGGCCCGCTTTCCGCTGTGCAAGGACCCGCACTACTTCGTCGGTTGTCCGGTACCGGTTGCGGGGGTCCCGGTCATGCTGCTCGCGGCTCTCCGTCCCCACCCGTTCGTAGCGCTGGCGACTGTCCTGGCTCTGAGCCTGCTCATGGTGGGCACGATCCCCGTGCCGACGCTGTCCCGGCTCCGCAACCTCGAGCTACGCCGCCTCCGCCCCATTCCAAGGCCAGCGCGACGATCCCGACCTCGGACTGCCCGTGCTGACGGGAGGCGCGGTCCGCGGGTCCATCTGCGGCCGCGTCCTCCCCGCCCGCACCGCTCGGCGCGACGGGGGAGGTTCGGGCGGCGTCGGGCGGGGCGTCGGACGAGGAGGGAAGGCCGCGAGGCGGCCTAGACGGGTGCGGTACCCCCGGTGGGATTCGAACCCACACTGGCACCGGTTTGAGCGGTGTGCCTCTGCCGCTTGGGCTACGGGGGCGACTGTTCCGATCACTCTCAGTTCCTAAACATACCTCCCTTTATTCCTGCTGCACCAGGTATCGGTTTGCGAATGGCAGTTGGGGCACAGGATACGCAGGTTCTCGATTCGGTTGTCCCGCCGGTCACCGTTGACATGGTCGAGCTGCAGGGGCGCAGGGCGCCCAAGCCACTCACTGATGCCACAAGCCTCACAGACCCGTTCCTTGAGGCCTTCCTTGAACAGACGCAGCTTCAAGGAGTTGGTGTTCAAATAGTTTGAGCTTTCGACCAAGATCTCTTCCAATGGACGAGTGTTTCCTAAGCTGGGGTTCTTGGTCCCCTTGGCCCACCCCTGCCCCCTCATGTGACCGGTGTCGAGGCCCATCCTGACGATCTCCCGGTGGATGACCCGATACGGGTGGCCCCCGGGCTTGAGCCCGAGTCTGCGTAGAGCTTCCGCATAGGAGCGCGAGGCAGCTACCGCGTCAGCCAATTGCTCATCCGACCAGGAGCGGCGCCTCGTCGGTCGACCAGGTGAGAGCCTTTCCGCACCGGACCGCCGCTTGCGTTCCCGGGCCGTCTTCTGCGCCCGGAGATCCAGTCGTAGGTGGGAATCGTCAAGCCCCAGCTCCGCGATGCGGACCCGAACGCTTATATGAGAGTCGCCCCCGCGTTTGAGGCCGAGGCATTCCAGCACGTGAGAGTAGGTCGCCGCTTCGGCGACCGCGCGGCGCAGGTCGTCGTCTGTCCAGGAGCGGGGTCTCGGCATGGATCATCCTCCCGTCAGTGATCCGCCCCCTCATGCAGAAAACCACGGGGGTGTGACAGAGACCGCGCAGCCCTCCTGGGCGCGCGGAACACAGCCGCATCCGGGGAAGGTCGCGAGGCAAAGACTGGGGGCCCCGAGTTGAAGGGGATGCAATTCCCGGGCCGGCGGTCCGAATCGAATCTGGCAAGGACCTAAACCCGGAGAGCGGCGGGTCCACTCCCCCTTCGGGCCGCGCGTGAAAGCCGTCTTCCCGCTCGGGGAGCCTGATAGCCTACGCCGGCCGCTCGGCCCGGGGTCGGGCTGTCTGCTGCGGGGCCAGGGGCGAATCCAGTCGAGGTCGGGATGGTCGACACGCACGAGTCCGTCCGTACCGAGCAACCGCGCATGCGCCGTTCCGACAGGAGGTCATCTCGGAGGCGGCGCCGAGGTCCGCCGCGTCGGCTCCTCGTCGCCATCGCGATCCTGGTGGTCGCCGTCACGACCGTAGGTGCCGCGGCGCTCGTTCGCTCGGGACGCGAGGTCGACCTCCCCTTCCGCGAGAGGGACACGGCCTCGGGGAGCACCACGGCCGAGACGACGAATACGACGCCGGTGTCCGACCGCGACGCTGCGATCCTCGCGGACGCCCGCAGAGGTCTTCGTGCGCTTCCCGCCGAGTGGCCCATTGTCCGGGGCGTGTACTCGACCATGTGGAGCTTCGCTGGGCCCCGCTGGAACTACATCATGGACCTCGTCCGCACGACCGAGCTGAACGCGGTCGTCATCGACGTGAAGGACGACGACGGCCAGCTGGCGTGGAAAGGCTCGAGCGTCGCTCTGGCACGTGAGGCTGGCGCCGACCGGGCCACCGAGCTGACGCGGCAGCAGGCGGCCGCACGCATCCGCGAGCTGCGAGAGGCAGGAGGCTATCCCATCGCCCGCGTGGTCTGCTTCAAAGACCGGATGCTCGCCCCCACGAAACCCGAGCTTGCAATCCGAACGGCCGGCGGTGGGGTTTGGCGCGACCGCAAAGGCATGGCTTGGCTCGACGCGAACAATCCCGCCACGTGGGAGTACCTACTCGACGTCAGCCGCGAAGCCGCCGCGATGGGATTCCTGGAGATCCAGTTCGATTACGTGCGCTTTCCCACGGACGGAAACGTCGCCACTACCGTCTACGCGAATGGCGGCGGAGTGGACCCGGCCGCTATCCGGGGCTTCCTCGCCCACGCGCGCGAGGAGTTGCACAAGGCCGGGGTGCGCACGAGCGCGGACATCTTCGGGTTGACGACGTACAAGCTGCAAGGACAGGGCGACGGCGACGGCACGGGACAGCGTTTCGAAGATGTCATCTCCGAGGTCGACTACGTCTCCCCCATGGTCTATCCGTCGCACTACTACGCGGGCAACTACGGGCTGTCAAAGCCCGAGGCATACCCATACGAGGTCATAACTCGATCCATGGACGAGGGCATGCGCCGTATAGAGGGATACCGGGCCAAGATGCGACCATGGCTCGAAGACTTCTCACTGACTGTCCCCCATCATCCCGGACGGCTCAGCGCGCAGTTACGGGGCGCCTACGAACAGGGCGTGGACTCGTGGCTGTTATGGAACGCCGGCAACCGCTACAGCGTGCCCGCCCTCGACCGGGTCTTACGCTCGAAGGCGAAGCCTCGCCCATCAGCCCCTCCGGCTGAGCCCCCCCCGGCTGAGGTCGCGCCCCCTGGCGAGGCAGGACCGGTCGCGGAGGGTCGCTCGTGATGGTGCGTCTCGTCGCGGTCCTGACGGTTTTCGCTCTGACTGTCGGCTGTGGCATCGGGGGCGGGGGAGGCGACGAGGCCGCGCCACCGGCGGGGGACGCCGCGACGAGCGGACCGCCCGCTGCTGAGACACCGGCCGAGGAGAGCGCGCCTCAACTCCCCGAGGAGGAGCTTCGTCGGCTACGTGTGAACGAGCTCGGACGGGTGCTCGTCATGGAGTGGCACGACGTCGAGGGCGTCGACGGGCGTTGGGAGACCTCGCAGGCGACCTTCCGGGCCCAGATCAAGGAGCTCTACGATCGCGGCTACCGGCCGGTCACGGTCGAGGAGTTCGCGACCGGGACCTTCCCGATTCCAGCCGGGACCTCCCCGGTGCTGCTCACCTTCGATGACTCCTACGAGTCACATTTCCGGCTGGGGCCCGCCGGCGAACCAGCTCCGAACTCGGTGGTCGGCATCCTCGAGGAGTTCGAACGCGATCATCCGGACTGGCGGGGAACGGCGGTCTTCTACATCTACTGGCCGGTGCCGTTCCGGGTCCTCGACCAGATTCCCGCCAAGCTGAGGTGGCTGGCGGAAAATGGCTACGAGATCGGCAACCACTCGCTCAACCACGACGACTTGTCGAAGCTCGACGACCTCGGCGTGCAGCGCAGCCTCGCTCTGGCCCAGTCGGAGGTGGAGAAGGTGGTGCCGGGCTATCGCCTGGGCAGCCTCGCACTGCCCTTCGGGCTGTGGCCCAAGAACAAGTCGCTGGCAACGGAGGGGACGTTCGAGGGCGTCTCGTACCACCACGACATCGTGTTGCTCGTCGGGTTCATGCCGGCACGCTCCCCGCACGATGTCGAGTACAAGCCGATGGAGGTGCAGCGGGTCCAGGCCTACGCACCCGAGTTTCGTAAGTGGGTCGACTGGCTCGACGGGGGCCGGGGGCGCCGCTTCATCTCCGACGGCGACCCGAAGACGGTGACCTACCCGTCGTCACTCCAGCGGGTGGCAAGGCCATTGGGAGGACGTCCGACACGCGTCTACTCCGATCCCACCGCCGCGGCCGCCACTCCTGACGCCACGATGGGAACACGGACGAGCTCACCGCGCAGGTGAGGTAGCTGATTCGAGCAGCGTGAGACTGCCGGCGTCCGCGTCCAGGCGGACCCGAACGCCGAGCGGCACCGCGAGCTGACCGTCCGTGTGCCCGAGTTCGAGCCCGTGCAACACCGGCACCCCGAGGTCGCCGAGCAGATCGGCGACCACCTCTTCAGCCGAGGCGGACGGACGATTCAGCGGCGGGACGCAGCCGCGCAGAGCGGCCACGACGACGCCGGCGACGCCGTCCAGGACTCCCGACCGTCGCAGCTGAACAAGCATCCGATCCAGCTTGTAAGGCGGCTCGTGGACATCCTCGAGAAGCAGGACGGCGCCGTCGCTGTCGGGTTGGTCGTCGGTGCCGACGAGCGAGCACAGAAGGGCAAGGTTGCCCCCGACAAGTCGACCATCTGCGGCGCCTCCCACCACCGTCGTTACGCGCGCTCCCCTCCGCGGCAGCGTCCCGAAAGCGGAAGGACGAGTGAGGAGGCGATGCAGGGCCGACGCTCGTAAGGGATCGTCGGCGAGTTCGCCGAGCTGCCCCACGAAGGGTCCATGCACGGTGACGAGCCGTAGCCGGCGCCACGCCGCCGTCAGCAGGGCGGTGACGTCGCTGAAGCCCACAAGCAGCTTCGGATCACGACGAAGGGCCTCCCAGTCGAGTAGGTCGAGCAAACGCCCCGTGCCGTAGCCGCCTCGGGCTGCCCACACGGCCCGCATCGATAGATCGCGGAAAGCTGAGTTCATGTCTTCCGCCCGAGCGTCGTCAGGACCGGCAAGATGTCCATGCACGACGTGCAGATGGGGCATCGGCACTGGTTCGAACCCCCACTGCTCCAACAGCCCCAGGCCGGCCACCACCCGGGACCTCGAGAGCAGCGGACCGCCGGGGGCGACAACGGCCACCCGGTCGCCGGGACGCAGCGGCGGCGGTCGCAGCAGCTGGCCCGGAGTCGTCAGCGGCGGGCGCCTTCGACGCCGGCCCGCAGGGCTTCCACAAGCTCAGCGACCCGGCGGGGGGCGTCCTTCGGATCACCTGTTCCGGCCGTCCTCACAAGCGCCGATCCGACAATGACACCGTCCGCGTAGCCCGCGACCTCCCGCGCCTGTCGCGGGTTCGACACGCCGATCCCGACCGCGACGGGCAGCGGGGTCCGTTTCCGGATGCGCTCCACAAGCTGGCGCGCGTCCGCGAGTGCGTCGCGCACCCCGGTCACCCCGAGCACGCTCGTCGCGTACACGAACCCGCTCGAAACCGCCACGATGGCGTCGAGGCGGGCGTCCCTGCTCGTTGGAGCGGCGAGGAACACGGTCGACAGCCCCCGCGCTCTGGCGTGACCGAGCCACTCGCCCGCCTCGTCCGCGGGGAGGTCGGGCAGGATCGCCCCCGCCAAGCCGGCGCTGGCCGCGTCTGCAGCGAAGGTGTCGAGGCCGCGGGCAGCGGGGATGGTGAAGTAGGTCATGACGAGAGTCGGTACCTCGACGGCCGCTGTGAGTCGGGCGCAAAGTGCGAGCTCGTCGTCGACGGTCATCCCCTGGTCGAGCGCCGTCTGGTTGGCCGCCTGGATGATCGGCCCGTCCATCACGGGGTCACTGAAGGGGAAGCCAACCTCCAAAAGGTCGGCACCCGACTCGGCCGCGGCACGGAGGCAGGCTTCAGAGATCTCGAGGTTCGGGTAGCCCGCCGGCAGGTAACAGATGAGCCCGGCGCGCTCCGCGGCCTTCGCCCGCTCGAGAGCGCCCCGCACCCGGTCGTCGAATGCCACCCGAGTTTGGGACCGGCCACCCGCCAACGTCATTCATCCTCCATGTCGAGCATGCGGGCGACCTCATCGACATCCTTGTCGCCGCGTCCTGACAGGGTGAGGATGACCTCCGCGCCGGGGTCGAGCAGTTCGAATGCGTGGTCGAGTAACCAACCAATCGCGTGGGCAGGCTCGAGGGCGGGGATGATGCCCTCGAGCCTGCAGAGGCGACGAAACCCTGCCAACGCCTCCGCGTCGCTGGCGGAGACATAGGTGCCTCGGCCTGTCTCTTTCAGCCAGGCATGCTCCGGTCCGACTCCCGGGTAGTCGAGGCCGGCGGAGATGCTGTGCGCCGGCAGCACCTGACCATCGCTGCTCACCAAAGCCCAGGACCGCGCACCGTGCAGCACGGCCTCTCTGCCCTCGGTCAGGGTTGCCGCCGAGCGGCCCGTCCCCAGTCCCTCTCCAGCGGCTTCCACACCGATGAGACGGACCTCATCATGGGGTATGAAGGCATGGAAGGAGCCGATCGCGTTCGATCCACCTCCGACGCATGCGATCACCGCGTCGGGCAGTTGCCCGCATCGCGCGCGAAACTGGGCCATTGCCTCTTCGCCGATCACCCGCTGCAAGTCGCGGACGATACGGGGGAAGGGGTGGGGTCCGACCACCGAACCTAGGAGGTAGTGAGTGGTCGTGACGTTCGTGACCCAGTCCCGCATGGCCTCATTGATCGCATCCTTGAGAGTGCGAGTCCCGGCCCTCACGGGCACGACCTCCGCTCCGAGAAGCCGCATGCGCACAACGTTCAAGTGTTGGCGGCGGCAGTCCTCCTCTCCCATGTAGATGACGCACTCGAGCCCGAGGAGCGCTGCTGCTGTCGCGGTGGCGACACCATGCTGTCCAGCCCCCGTCTCGGCGATGAGCCTGGGCTTGGCCATACGTTGCGCGAGGAGTGCCTGACCGAGCACGTTGTTCAGCTTGTGGCTGCCGGTGTGGGCGAGGTCCTCGCGCTTGAGATGGACGGCGATCCCGGCCGCCTCGGAGAGGCGTTCGGCGAGATACAGCGGTGTGGGCCGTCCGCCGTAGTCGCGCCGGAGGCGGTCGAGCTCCGCTTCAAAGCTTGGGTCTCGTTGTGCCGTCTGCCAGGCTGCGACGAGCTCTTCGAGCGCACCGAACAGTGCCTCGGGCACGAACCGCCCTCCGAAGCGTCCGAAGTAGCCGGGTCGGTCCGATACGGCGCTGGGCGCGCCGGTGCTCGGATCAGCGCTCATCGGTACTCCGAGGCCGTCAGCGGGGTCGCGCCGGCCGAGACGAGCAGGGCGACGGACGCGCGGGGGTCGGGTGAGGTTATGAGCGACTCTCCGACAAGGACAGCGTCGGCTCCGGCCCTCGCGGCTGACAGGACGTCGTCGGGGCCCCGCACGCCGGACTCCGCCACCGCGAGGACGTCCACCGGCAGGTGTGGGCACACCCTCGTGAAGAGGTCCCGGTCGACCTCCAACGTGCGCAAGTCCCGCGCGTTGATTCCGACGAGGGTGGCGCCGGCGTCGATCGCCCGGTCCGCCTCCTCCGCGTCGTGGACCTCTACGAGGGCATCGACGCCCGCCTCGGTACAAGTGGCCGCCAGTGCCTTGAGGGCCTCGTCATTCAGGGCGGCGGCTATGAGGAGCACCGCCGCGGCACCCGCCGCCCGCGCCTGCCACGCCTGATAGGGGTGGATGATGAAGTCCTTGCACAGGGTCGGGAAACCGAGCGCCGAGACCGCCTTGAGGTCCGAGAGGCTTCCTCGAAAGTAGCTCGGCTCCGTCAACACGGAGATGGCGGCGGCGCCACCGTCCCGATAGGCGATCGCGAGTGCCACGGGGTCGAGGTCCGGTCCGAGCGCACCGGTCGAGGGGGATGCCCGCTTCACCTCGGCGATGACCGCAACGCCTGGTCCGGACAAGGCGGACCGAAACGAAGGTGGTGACGGGGCGAGCAGGGCACGAGCGCGCAGGTCCTGCAACGGCTCGCGAGCACGGGCGGCGACAACACGTGCACGGGCGCCACCGAGCAGTTCGTCGAAGTAGGTCACCAGGCGCCTCTCCCTTTGGGCGGGCACCGGTCTTGGCTTGTCCAAGACCGCGGGCCGGATGGGAGAGACATCCTACGTGGAGGGTCACACAGGCAGGTTGGTCATTGCTCGCGGTCGGGAAACTCCCTTCCCAGCCGCTCGGGAGGACCATCCCCGCGAACTGCGGGCCCTCGTGGCCTCGGCTGTCCTTCCCAGCACGATAGCTTTACCGCGGCGACACGAGTTGAGGACGGCCTGTGGCGGGAGCGGGGCCAGCGTGAGAGATGACCGTGCCGGGGGGCTGTACGACGGAGCGCCCCCGGCCCCGCCTCCCCTGGGAGGCGACGACGGGGAGGATCGGAGGCTGGAGGGAGTCTCTGTTATCGCGGTCCTCCACTCGCGAGGGATAGGAGACTTCATCTTCGCGCTCCCGGCCCTCCATGCCCTTCGCGCTGCCTACCCGTCAGCGGAAATCGTCCTGCTCGGAGCCCCCTGGTATGCCGAGTTCCTTGCGGGACGCCCGACGCCCATCGATCGCGTCGTGCCGGTCCACACCCGCGCCGTCACCGGGCCTGACGACCTGGCGAGTGGTTCGCTTGACAGCTTCTTCGCGGAGCAGGCCGCCGAGGGCTACGACCTGGCCGTCCAGCTTCAGGGCGGAGGTCGCTACTCCAACCCCTTCCTCCTCCGCCTTGGCGCCCGTCACACGGTGGGGGCCCGCACGCCCGACGCGGCTGCTCTTGAGCGCTGGATCCCGTATTTCCACTACCAGAACGAAGTCTTGCGATGTCTCGAGGTGGTTGGCCTGGTCGGGGCGCGTCCGGTTCAGCTCGAGCCGAGGATCACCCCGACCGCTTGCGACCTTGAGGAGTCGCAACAGCTAGTTGCCGACGGAGATGAACCTCTGGTCGCGCTCCACCCCGGCGCGAGCGACACCCGTAGACGTTGGCCGCCGGAGCGTTTTGCGGCCGTCGCCGATGTTCTGGTCGTCTCCGGTGCCCACGCCGTCGTCACGGGTACCGAAACGGAACGGGAGAGCGCAACGGCGGTTCTCGCGGGCATGCGCGAAAGGGCGAGCGACGCTTGCGGAAGGTTGTCCCTGAATGGGCTGCTCGGCCTACTGTCCCGCTGTCGACTCGTCGTCTCGAACGACACGGGCCCGCTGCATCTCGCACAGGCGGTCGGGACGCCAACCGTGGGCCTGTTCTGGTGCGGCAACCTCATCAACGCGGGACCCTTCGGTCGCCGCCGCCACCGCCCTCTCATCTCCTGGCAGCTGGACTGCCCAATCTGCGACACGGACTGCACGGCCGCCGAGTGCCG
>JBHELG010000003.1:0-3894 GCA_046263195.1 Nitriliruptorales bacterium
CGACGACTCGCTGGCTGCGCTCGAAGGTCGCCCCCCGCTCGGGATGCTCGTCTTCGACTGCATCGCAAGACGCGGCGTCCTGGGCGACGAGGGCATCGAAAGGGAGATCGACCGGCTCGCGACCATTGCGGGCGGAGCGCCCGTGGCGGGGTTCTATACCTACGGCGAGATCGCCCGCACCCGGGGGATGCGCGGCTTCCACAACCAGACCCTGGTTGTCCTGTCGCTCGCGTAGATGCCACCGTCGGCCTGGTCCACCCAGCAGCTCGCCGAGTTCCTCGCGGTGGTCTCGTCGTCCGGGAGTGAGGCCTCGGCGGCGCTCGCGGCGGTGGAACGAGCGGCGGAGGCACTGGACGCGGAAGTGGCCGCCATCGTGTCCGGCGGCGAGATCGTGGCCGTCGTCGGCTACCCGGAAGGGGCCGCGCCTGTCGCCGAGCTCGGCTCCGTCACACCCGGGGACGCCGGTTCGAAGCTCGTCGTGCCGGGTGTGGGCGTCTGTCCCGCGACGGGGGTGTCCCTCGAGCACCCGCGGGGCGCGACGTTCATCCTCGCCCGTTCGGGATCCGAGGGCCTCAGCCCCGAGGAAGCCGGTCTGCTGCGGGGCATGGCGCGCGTCACCTCCATGACGCTGCGGATGCTGCGCCTACTCGACGACGAGCGTGCCGCGCGCGAGGAAAGTGAGCGTCAGGCAGCCGAGAACGCGCGCCTCCTGACCACGCTGACCGAGCGGGAAGCCGAGCAGGCCGCGCTACGTCGTGTCGCGACGCTCGTCGCCCGCGCCCTACCACCCCAGGACGTCTTCGCTGCGGTGGCAGAAGAGGTCGCCCGCCTGGTCGAGGCCGACGCCACCGTCATGGTTCGCAAGGAGACCGACGAGGAAGCCACTTTGGTTGCGGGCTGGAGCTCCGAGACCAGCAGTCCTCCTCTCGAACAGCTCGAACGAGTGAGCGCACCCGCCTGGCGCACGATATTCGCCAGCGGCCGACCCGCCCGGTTCGAACTTCCCGTCCCGGACAGCTCGGAGCGCTCTGCAGTTGTCGCTCGGACCGAGGCCGTCCGCTGCGTGACCGGCTGCCCGATCATCGTCGAAGGGTGCGTGTGGGGCGCGATCTTCGTGAGCTCAACGAAGCCCGAGCCGTTTCCCGACGACACAGAGTCGCGCATCATGGACTTCACCGAGCTGGTGGCGACCGCGATCTCTAACGCGGCGGGTCGGGCCCAGCTCGCAGCCTCCCGGGCCCGGATCGTCGCGACAGCCGACGAGACCCGACGGCAAATCGAACGCGACCTCCACGATGGAATCCAGCAGCGTCTCGTCACGCTCGCCCTTGACTTGCAAGGCGTCAGGGACGCCCTCCCGCCGGAGCATGTGGACCTGCTCGCCCAGCTGTCCGACGTGGGGGAGGGGCTCAGGGGGGTGCTCGACGAGCTGCGTGAGATCTCGCGCGGCGTTCACCCCGCGATCCTGTCCGAGGGCGGCCTCGGCCCGGCGCTCAAGTCGCTCGCGCGGCGCTCCGCCGTGCCCGTAAAGCTGAACCTGGGAGCGGTGGGGCGGCTGGCGGAGCCGGTGGAGGTGGCGGCCTACTACGTGGTCTCGGAGGCGCTGACGAACACGGCCAAGCACGCGAACGCTTCGGTCGTCCGGGTGGAACTCGAACTCCGGGAGGCGACGTTAGGCCTGTCGATACGTGACGACGGTGTCGGGGGAGCGCATCCCTCCAAGGGCTCGGGAATCCTCGGCCTCATCGATCGCGTTGAGGCGCTGGGAGGGAAGATGTCTGTGACGAGCCCGCCCGGCGAAGGGACCGCCGTCGTCGTCGAGCTTCCGGTCGAGTTCCGCTGACCCGGCGATAGCCGGTTCAGGGTGTTACGGCTAGCTGGTAGGCGGGAATACCCGCCTGCGTGTAGTGAACCTGGCACTCACCGCGATGCGCCGGTGGGGCCTCGAGGCGATACTGGATGGCAGTCGTCCCGCTTGCGGTGCGGGAACCAGATCTGATCGCTCGGCACGCGAAAATCGACGGTCAATTGCCTGCTGTCGTCCGACAACAGCAGCCAGAGATGATCCGGAGCGGATGATGGCCAACGCAGGCTCGGATGGTCCCGTTCAGTCGGCATCACGTTTTCTCGGTTCGGACGGCGATCGCTTCCCCACCGCTACCGCGCAGGCTGTCGAACGCGTGTGGTACGGCATCCGCGAGGCCGCGCGCAGTGGGTCGGGGGGCAGCGTCGCCGGAGACATCCGCTCGAGCGAGGAGGGGCCTGTCTCTCGGCACCCCCCGTCTCCGCCCCCGGTCGTGCAGGTGCGCGACGTCACGAAGACGTTCGGGAAGGTGCGTGCGCTCGACTCGGTGAGCCTCGCCTTCGAACCGGGGATCGTCTACGCCTTGCTGGGACCGAATGGCGCCGGGAAGACCACGCTCATCCGGATCCTCACGACGCTTCTCGTGCCTGACGCCGGCCAGGTGGTGGTGGCCGGCTTCGACGTGCTCGCCAATCCTGTCGCCGCCCGGGCTCAGGTCGGGCTGGCCGGGCAGTTCGCCGCCCTGGACGACTACCTGACGGGCCGCGAGAACGTCGCGATGATCGGCCGCCTCTACGGGCTCGCGGTGGCAGAGGCGCGTCGTCGCACGGACGACATCCTGGAGCGTATCGGCCTCACCGACGCCGCAGACCGCAGGATCGGGACCTACTCGGGAGGCATGCGCCGCCGGCTCGACCTGGCCGCGTCCCTGGTCGGCCGGCCCCAGGTGATGTTCCTCGATGAGCCCACGACCGGGATCGACCCGCGTAGCCGCATCAACCTGTGGGAGCTCGTCGAGGAGCTGGTTGCGACGGGCACAACCGTGCTGCTCACCACTCAGTACCTGGAGGAGGCGGACCGTCTCGCCGACCGCATAGGGGTCATTCACGACGGGCGCATCATCACCGAAGGCACCGCGGACGAGCTCAAGGACACCTTCGGGGGAGCGGTCCTCGAGCTCGCTGTCCGGGACGACGAGCGGTCCGAGGTCATGGAGACGCTCGCGAGGGTGACCGGCGAGGAGCCGGTGTTCGATCCCGGCCGCACACGCATCCGTGTTCCGGCCCGCGACGGTCCGCGGACGCTCATGGCCGCGGTTCGCGCGCTCGACGCGGCGGGGCTCGAACCCAGCGACATCGCCCTGCACAAGCCCACCCTCGACGACGTCTTCCTCGCCCTCACCGGAGACCACCCGCCCACGGCCGACGGCGAGGCACAGCGTTCCCACGGGCACCGCAAAGGAAGCACACCATGACCACCGCCACCGCAGCCGCCACGGGACCGGGCGCCGCTTCGGATCGCATCCGAGTCTCCCCCCTCCAGGCGCTCGTCGACACCCTCATCATCACCCGCCGTAACCTGCTGCGGACCGTACGCCTTCCCCAGCTGCTGATCTTTGCGACCGTCCAGCCGGTGATGTTCCTGCTGCTCTTCAACTACGTGTTCGGTGGCGCCATCGGTCAGACGATCCCACCTGTCGCCGGCGGCAAGTACATCAACTGGCTCATGCCGGGTCTGTTGGTCCAGATCTCGGCGTTCGGCGCCGGCCAGACCGCGCTGGGGCTGACCGAGGACCTCTCGAAGGGTGTCATCGACCGATTCCGGTCACTGCCCATGGCGCGCTCGGCGGTACTCGCAGGACGAACCCTGGCCGACCTGCTGCGCAACGCCTTCGTGGTGACGCTCATGCTTCTCATCGGCTTCCTCATCGGCTTCCGCTACCACACCAGCTTCCCCGCCTTCGTGGCCGCGGTCGCCCTGGGACTGCTGTTCGCATACGCACTGTCGTGGATGATGGCCACGATCGGGCTGCACGTCCGCAACCCCGAGGCGACGCAGGCGGCCGTCTTCCTGCCCATGTTCCCGCTCGT
>JBHELG010000004.1:0-2584 GCA_046263195.1 Nitriliruptorales bacterium
ACGGTTCGTGGAGGTGGACCTGGCGGTGCCGGTCGGTCACGACGGGGAGCTTCTGGGTGCGTTGACCATCAAGAAGAAGCGCGGCGAGCCGATCACCCCCCCGGAGCACGGCCTGGTCCAGGACCTGGCCGCCCAAGCGGGGCTCGTGCTGCGCAACGTGGGTCTGACGGCCGAGCTGCGTCAGCGGCTCGAGGAGCTGCGCGACTCCCGTCGCCGGCTGGTGGAGGCGCAGGATCAGGAGCGGCGCCGCCTGGAGCGTGATCTGCACGACGGTGCCCAGCAGCAGCTGGTGGCTCTCAAGCTCAAGCTCGGCCTGGCGAGGCGTTTCGCTGCGCGTGACGGTGCCAGCGAAACCGAGCAGCTGCTCGATCAATTGGCGGCCGAAGCTGATGAGGCGGTCCGGAATCTGCGTGAGCTGGCCCACGGTATCTACCCGCCGTTGCTGGCGGCCGAGGGGCTGGCGGGGGCGTTGCGGGCCCGGGCCGCGAGGTCCCCGATCCCCGTTCGGGTCGAAGCCGAGGGGGTGGGCCGCTTCTCACAGGAGGTCGAAGCCGCGGTGTACTTCTGCGTGCTCGAAGGGATTCAGAACGCCGTCAAGTATGCGCGCGCAGCACAGGTCATCGTGCGACTGCGTGAGTACGACACGCAGTTCACCTTCGAAGTCACCGACGACGGGGCGGGCTTCGACGCGACCACCACTCCCCGCGGGCACGGCCTGACCAACATGGCCGACCGCCTGGACGCCCTCGGAGGCACCCTCATCGTCGATTCAACACCGGGGCACCGCACGACCATCAGGGGCGAACTCCCCGCAGCACGATCTGCCGCTACGCGCGTCACCGCCTGACCGGCAGACTGTCAAGCGAAGAGGAGATGACATGCCGAACGTGCACGAGAGCATCCAGATCGAGGGTTCGAGGCAGGACATCTGGCCGTACCTCGTCGAGCCCGACAAGCTGCTGGCCTGGCAATCGGGTGTCGTAGAGCTCGTCGCTGAATGGGAAGGCGACCCCAAGCCCGGTGACCGTGCGAACGGAGCAATCCGCATCGCGGGGCGGCAGGTCCACTTCCAGACCGAGTACACGGAGGTTCATCCACCCGACCGGGTGGAGTTCAAGAGCGCACAGTCCCCGTTCCCGTTCGTCGTATGGGTGACTCTGCAAGACAGTGATGGTGGCACGCGGGTGACCTACCACGGCGAGGCGGAGTCCTTCCGCGGATTTTTCGGCAAGCTCGCCGATCCGATCGTCGAGAAGCTGTACGGGCGGGACGTGAGGGGCAACCTGCAGAACCTGAAGGTGCTCGTCGAGGAGGCCGAGGCGACCCCGTAGGAAAGGCGAGCGCCGCGATCGTGCCCACGCTCCGCACCAACCTCTGCAACGTGCTCGTCATCGGGGCGGGCGCCGCAGGACTCCGTGCCGCGATCGCGGCCCATCAGGCGGGCACGGAGGTCGTCGTGCTGGCCAAGCGGACCCGCCGTGACGCGCACACGACGTTGGCTTCCGGGGGCATGAACGCGGTCCTGGGCACCCGCGACCACCAGGACTCCTGGCAGCAGCACTTCGCTGACACCGTCCGCGAGGGCTACTTCCTGGGGGATCCCCGGGCGGTGGAGATCGTGACGCGTGAGGCGCCCGCGGCGGTGCGGGAGCTGGCCGAGTGGGGAGCACCTTTCACTCGAACACCCAACGGCGAGCTCGACCAGCGCTATTTCGGAGCGCACACCTACCGGCGCACCTGTTACGCGGGCGACTACACGGGCCGGGCGGTTCTGACCACCCTGGCGAACAAGGTCGACGGATTCGGGATACCAGTCGCCGACGACCAGTACGTCTCCCGCCTGCTGGTCAGCAACGGGACCTGCTTCGGGGCGCTGGCCTTCGACCAGCACTCCGGCGAGCGCACCACGTTCCTGGCGGACGCGGTCGTCCTGGCTACCGGAGGGCACACGCGCCTGTGGCGCCGCAGCTCCTCGCGACGTGACGAGAACAACGGCGACGGGATGTACCTGGCTCTGCAGGCCGGTTGCCGGCTCGCCGATGTGGAGCTCGTCCAGTTCCACCCGACCGGAATGGTCGCCCCCGAAGAGGCCGCGGGCACGCTGGTCACCGAAGCCGTGCGAGGCGAGGGTGGCCGGCTGTTGAACGCGCAGGGGGAGCGCTTCATGGCCCGCTACGACCCCGACCGCCTGGAGCTGTCCACCCGCGATCGGGTCGCCCTCGCCACCTACAGCGAGATCGTCGCAGGGCGGGGCGGTCCCGACGGCGGCGTCTTCCTCGACATCTCCCACATCGACAAGGAACAGATCCTGTCCAAACTGCCCCGGATGTACCGCCAGTTCATCGAGTACCAGATGCTGGACATTTCTCGAGAGCCGATGGAGGTGGCACCCACAGCCCACTACTCGATGGGCGGAGTGGTGGTGGAACCGGACACGCACGCCACGGATGTGGCGGGGCTGTACGCGGTCGGAGAGGTGGCCGCCGGACTGCACGGGGCCAACCGACTGGGAGGGAACTCCCTGTCGGAGACCGTCGTGTTCGGCCGGCGGGCGGGCGAGGCCGCAGCCGCCTTCTCACGTTCG
>JBHELG010000005.1:0-14422 GCA_046263195.1 Nitriliruptorales bacterium
GCGTTACCCCCTGCTGAGGATGACGTGGACGGAGTCGGGGTGGAACCTGACATGGCCGGGGTCGGGACTTTTTCGCCCGCCTCGCCGCCTTTCTACACCGTCATCGTGTGCATGGCGCCCGGCTCGAGCCGGCGGTGGAACGGCGCCTGGGTGAGGCGTGCTGGGCGCTGGCCCTGCTGGAGGGCCACTACCCAGCGGGCACGACAGCTGGATGCCGACCTCCCACGAGGAGCTCACCGCCGACTACCTGCTGAGCTTGGCGACCCACTACGCGCTCGCCGACCTCGCCGCGGTCATCGAACTGCTATATACCCGCGGGTTGGATCAGCTGCAAGCTCTCGGCCCGATCGTGGCCAACCCGCCCGTCTTCATACTCGGCTGGGCCGACGGCGACCTCGTCCTCGGCGACTGCCTCGTCGACATCAAAGCCACTATCCGCCCCCACCGTCTCGACCCCCAATGGGTCTAGCAGTTGGTGGCGCATGCGCTACTCGACGCCGCCGGCCTCTGCGGCATCCGCCGAATCGGCATCTACCTCGCCCGCCAAGGCACCCTTGTCTCCTGGCAATTGGACGACCTCATTAGACCGCCTCGCCCGACGGCCCACCAGTTGGCAGCAGCTACAGGCCGACTTCTGCACCCTGCTCGGCGACCTCCTGCCACCCTTCAGCGACCCCCCGTGGATCACCCGACCGACCCCAGCCCCGGAAGTGACCTCCCCCGGTCTCGGCCTCTTGCGGCACGCAACCGCCACAGCCCGGGAGTAGGCCGATGCCGACGCTGGGTAGGCCATCCCCTTGCCGGTCTGCCACGTCACGCCGCTCAAGTGGCGCTCCTGTTCGTCACAGTCCTCAGCCTGAGGGCCACCGTCTACGCCGCAGGCTGGTGATCGGCCTCAGCCCCATCCAAGCGCTCAACCTGCTCCTCGCTGCCACCGCTGTCCTAGGAGGCCTGGCGCTCTTGTTCGTCCTTCTGTGCGCACCTGAGATCCAGCCCCGAACGTTGCTCGCCCTCGGCTTCCTCGACATCGCCAACAGCGGCAACCGCCACTCATGCTCCGCGAACCAGAACACCCTGCCTGCGGCCGTCCCTTGGCGACGGCTTCCCGCTGCGCACCCGCCGGTGATCAGTTCCCCGTTTGAGGCCGCGTCTACTTTGCGGCTGGTGACACGGACCGAGCGGAGGGCCGATTCGTAGTCCCTACGCAGCTCGTGCGAGCGCGGGCCGCGCGGCGTCACTGTTTCCGGGACCCGGCCCAGAGCCACCACCGAGAAGGAACCGTGGACCAAGGGACGGGGGGCCGATGCTAGTGATGGCTGGTGCCCATACGGCGATGCTCACCAGCCGGGGTGGGGGCTCTAATTGCTGATGCACTCCAGGCATACCAGCAACCGCTGCCCCACGTCGGAACTTTGGAGCTGCTCCGCCTCGACGAGACGCATCCGTTCCAGGAGCTGGAAGTGACCGCACAGGGGACAGGGCCACGGTCCAGCATCGTCACTCGCAGGCGGATCAATGGTGACCGACCTAATCCAGACGCGGTCGCGATCCAACAATGCAGCCATGTGCCCTCCTTGTGACCCACTGAGAGACGCTCGGCCAGGGCGGCTGGCCAATCGCTCGGCGGGGCGCGCCACCGAGCGGCTCAGCACCCTGGCCCTCTGGGTGCCCGCACCTCCCTGCTCTGAAGTCAACGAACGACCCGAGGGCTCTCCGTGCTCGGCCACGGCTCCGCTGCGCTCCCGTCGGCCATCCTCGACGCACGCACGTAGGTGTTAGTTCGTCAACAGGAATACCTGCTCACAACGTCCTGCGCGCAGCTGGCTCATCCTCGTCAGTAGTGTCCATTAGCTCGCTTTCGTTACTCTCACCTTGACGACTCGACCCCTCGATGGCAAGCGCTGGTCTCCACCCCTCCGGTCACGAGGAAGTCGCCAAGACCTGAAGAGCACGCGGGTACCGACAAACCGGGCGCTGGGGCTCTCGAGCTCCATGATCACCTGGCGCTCCTGTCGCCGCGTTCCACCATCGAGCCCGGACTTGGAGACGGCTTGGCGGCGCCCAAGACGGCCGGGAGTTCTGTGGCTTTTCTTGCCCCGCCCCCGAGGGGGCGGTGGTGGTCGGGTAGACCGCTGCCGAGGGGGCTGGTCGAGGAGGCCACTTTCACCCAGCACCACTGATCGTGCTACGAGTCCGAGGCGTGGGCCTATCGTGCTGGTGATCACACCAGCCGTGAGCGAGACTGCAGTGGCAGTTGACGCGGAAGGAACCCCTCTAACTCTCTTGCGCGCTCACGCGTCGTGACAGCACGAGTCTCCCCAGGAGGCTGCACGTGGAGACCAAGACGCTCTGGAATGCGGCGGCGACCGGCGCGGGCTTCGCCGCGGCGTGGGCGACGCGTCGCACACTCGTCAGCGTGTGGCGACGGCGCCGTGATTCCGAGCCGCCCTCGAACCCTGAGTCGCCCAACACGGGTTGGGGGGAGGCTGCGGCCTGGGCCGCCTTCACCGGTGTGGCCGTCGGCATGGCCCGGCTCCTCGCCAGGCGTGGCGCCGCCGCTGGCTGGCGGCGGGCGGCGGGTGACCGGCCGCCTGACCTCGAAGAGGGGGGCTGAACGCTGTTCGTCGCCTCATTGTTGTGAGGGTGGGGCGTTGCGCCTGATCGCTCGAAATATGCGCTCGCGTGGTGGGACATCGGGGTGGTTGAAATCACCTTCGGCTGCTTGTTCGCCGCGAGGCTCCCGCCCTTCCCGGTCGTCGCCCTGTGCACCCTCCGACTCGGCTTCGCGCTCTCGTCTCCGCAACTCGATGCCACCCACCTGGGCAAGTCGTATCCCGGCAGCAAGCAGCACCCCGCCAGCGAAGTTACCGAGGACCATCCATCCGATGGCCGCCAGAGCGATGCCGTAGCCGAAGGGGGCACCTCCGATGAGGGCCATGAAGAACTCGATCCCGGACACGATGCAGTGGGGCATCTGACCCAGGGCGAGCACGTAACCGACCACGAGAGCAGAAAAGAGCCTGGTGCCCTGACTCGTGGTGATCGAGTTCATCCAAGTCATGAGGGTCACCAGGGCACCAGCGAAAACAGCTGCCGAGAAGGAGCGCCAACCGAACCCCTGCGAGAGGTAGAAGCGGCTCAACGTGACGGCTTGTTGCTTGATGTTGGGAAAGCCCGAAACGAGGATGGCGGCTACAACCCAGCCGGCCGCAAGGTTGGTCACCAGCGAGGCTCCCCACAGACGAGCCAGAGAGAGAACCCGGCCTCGGCCGGTGACGACGGCGGACAGGGGGATGAGAAAGTTCTCCGTGAACAGCTCGCTATTGGCGAACACCACGATGATGAACCCGATAGAAAAGCTCAGCGAGGCCAGAGGGAGGTTGCGTGTCGCCTGCTGCACCACGAGCAGCCCGAACGCCCCGATGGCGACGTCGAGGCCGGCCGCGGAACCAGTAGCAATCAGCCCCAGCCAGTGACGATCCAGACGAGTCCTGCCGCGGTCGACCGCATACCAGAAAGCGGAATGAACCTCTTCTTGAGTGGCCTGGACGTCTGCGCTCGGTTGCTCGACTTGCTCGGACTCTTGCTGCCTGTCATCCGCCACGGCCCGCTCCGTTCCAGACTCGGACGCGTTAGGAGCAGGCTCTCGGGGGAATAGACACTAGGAAAGCCTGCCTGCTCCGTCCGCACGTACAGCGTCACGACGTGTCTGCGACATTGCCCACTCGCGATCAGGCACCCCCCGGATAGGGGTCTGTCCCTCCAGCAGGCGTTGGAGCGCGTCGAGAGCGTCCTCGACTCCTGCAAGGTAGGCACGCGGATCTTGAAACAGAGGGGCGCGGCGCGCGAGATGGGCATGAAGTCGTTGCAGGTCGTCGCTTGTGATGCACGCCACGTCGTCCCATCCTGTATTGATAGGATTACAATGTGCGCTCGTGGCACACTGGTGACAAGTCCCTCCGGCCACGACCCGCGCCCTCGGCGGGCTCACCAGTTCCAAACTACGTCCCACAAGGCTGCAGCGGACTGCCGGCCTTCGACAGGGGCGCTGACGGAGCGTGATCGTGCTAACGCGACGCTCACGGAAAAGGAGCCGCGGATGAACAAAGACGTCCTCGAGTCATACGAGCGCTCGGCAGCGGACGAGATGCAACGGTGGCTGAACCGTGAAGCGAGTCGGACAACCGGTTCTCGGGGGCGCGTCCGCTCGCAGCCGCACCGCTTCAGACCTGATTTGAACACCGGGTGGGGAGCCGCACGCTCGAGGTTGGGAGAGGCGGCCACTGCCGCCAGAAATCAGCCTGCGCCGCTAGAGTAGAAGCCACATCTCGCTGATCTCGGCCTGCTGGGCAGTGATGATCTGCCGAGCCAACTGCTTCGCGTCCGGGAACTGACCCTTGTCTAGCTCCTCTTGAGCCATGCGCACCGCTCCCTCGTGGTGACGGATCATGCCTTCGAGGAAGAGGCGATCAAACGCAGGTCCCGATGCCTGACGTAGTTGGGCCATCTCCGCGCCGCCCAACATGCCCGCCCCACCGTGTGCACCGTGCCCGGGATTCACTTGCTGGGCCCAGTTGTCGAGCCAACCCTGGATCTTGGCAATCTCGGGCTTCTGCGCTGCACTGATACGGGTGGCCAGGTCCTTCACCTTCGGGCTGGCCGCCTGCTTCAGCGCCAGCTCCGACATCTCGATCGCCTGCTCGTGGTGCGGGATCATCCCCTGCGCGAAGGCGACGTCTGCTGCGTTGTGTGCAGCCGACGGCTGTCCCAGTGCGGGCTGATCCTTGCTGCCGCCGCAGGCCGCGCCCAGCAGCCCGAGCCCGAGGCCGATTCCGACAAGCACTCGCTTCATGCTGCTCCTGTCTCACCTCACGGCCAAGTAGCGTCCCACCGTAGGCAATCCCGTCAGAGCATGAGCGACGCGCTCGGGCTGACCCGTCAGACCTTTCCAATGTACGCCGTGAACAGTGACATCGGGCAGGCCCACTCTGCGCGGATCGCTCTAGGGAACTGTGCACCGACAACTTCCGTCCCCGTGGCCGCGGTGACTACAGGCCGCGGCACCATTGCTGCGCTCCTGCGCCTGTGGGGGGCGACACTTGTGACGAACCTGGCCGCGGGCTGGCTCGTAGCGGGCCTGTTCGTGGCGGTTTTCCCCAGGTCCGCCAGCCCGCCCAACAGCTGAGTGCCTTCTACCTCTCACAGGGCATCGGCTGGCGCTCCTTCTCGGCGGCTGTCATCGCCAGGATGCTCATCACCCTCATGACCTGGATGAACTCGATCACCACCAAGCAGGCACGAGGCTCTTCTCGGCCTTGGTGGTCGGCCACCTGTTGGGGCCTTGCCCAGATGCCCCACTGCTCGCGTCGGGTGTGGAGATCTTCATGGCTCTCATCGGGGGTGCGCCCTTCGGCTACCAGACCGCCCTCCTGGTTATCGGCTGGATGGTGGGCAACTTGACCGGCGGCGTGCTCGCCGCCGGGGGGCTACGCCTGGCCCAGGTCAGCGGGATCGAGCTGCGCCGGCAAGAGCGCGAGCCTGCGTCAGAGGCCGAGCAAAACGATGACTGGGAAGGGCGAGACGCGCGCCGCGAACAAGCGGTCGAAGACGAGATCAGCCATACCAAGACCCCACCGCGCCAGCGCATACAGCGCATACAGCGCATATTTCATCCAGGAGAATCCTCCCCCTCCAACAACGCAAGAACGCGAAGAATAGGACCGTCGCGAGCTTCGTTCAGCCTCCAAGGCCTCTGGCGATGTCGCTTCACTTTCCTTCGGCTGGGTCGATCGGCCAGTGAAGGCCGGGACGTGTGCGCCATAGTGGGATGCGATGTCGTCGACCCGTCGGATGCGAGGTCGAGGAGTGACAGACAGATCAGCAGCCCAACCGCCACCCGACTCGGGAACCTCTCCTGAGGAGCCGCGCGGGAGGGGGGAAGTGGCACAGCCAGAGACGGTAGATAGTGATGAAGCTTTCAGGCCCTCTAGGCACGCACTGGGGGTTGCCACCGTCGCGGGCGAGCCCGTCACCCGCGAGCCCATTGAACCGACGACTCCAGGGCAAGGAGTTGTTGAGTCCGTGAAAGACGCCTTCCGGACGGTCAAGGACGCCCTGTCGCCCGCCGAGCGGGGCGACTTGGAAACCCCCGTGGGGAGCGAGGAGAAGCCCAGCAGCGACGTCCTCTAGGAAGAGGGCGAGGCCGGGCGCGCCATGGTCTGAGCCGGAGAGGAACGTAGGGATCAAAATGCAGGTGGACGAGACCCTCGAGCCCTTCGAGCGTTTGGTCCTCGAGGAGGTGCGGCAGTGGGTGAACCGCGACCCTGGCTGGATGGACCGTGCCATGGGAGGCGAGTCCTCGCGCAGCCGCCAACTTCTCGAACTGGTGCTAGACACCGAGTCGGGACGCAAGGGGCTGGAGGCGGCCACTGACGGCGCGATCGCAGCCCTCAAGGGCACGGTGCTCCGAAACCTCGAGGTCCCAGAGGGGCCCGTGCCTACCGAACCCAAGGAACGCGAGGCGGCACTGCGACACGCCGACCAGCACGCCGAGGATCTGCGGCGCAAGTATGTCGCAGCTCTCGGCGCCCAAGGTGCACTGGCTGGGGTCGCATCACTCACCCCCACGGCGTCAGCCGTCATACTCGTCGGGGACGTCACGCTCGCCGTGGGGCTCACCCTGCGGGCCGCGGCGCACCATCTCGCCGTCTATGGGGCGCTGCCCTCGCACCGATTTGCGATGGAAGCGTCCGTGGAGCTCGTCGCCCTAGCCACGGAGACGGACCCCCCGGTTCGAAAGCGCAAGATCGGAGCCATCAGCCGTCACCTGGCCGAGCCTCCTCCTTTCAGTGACCTCAGCGACGAACTGCCACGCCTCGTGGTACAGCAGCTCAGCAGCCGCGGTCTGAAGGAAGCGGTGGAGCAGATCGTCAGGCGGGTGCTGCGGCGGCGGCTCACAGCGCTGGTCCCGATGGTGGGTGCGGCCGCGGGCGGGGCCGCGTCGGCATGGCTCGCCAAACAAGCGTGTGAGGCGAGCCGGCAGCTCGGCCGACTCGCATTTCTCATGCGGCAGGCACAGTTGCCGCTCGACGACGTGCTGCGGTTCAAGGAACCGCTGGAGCGAGTGCCGGACGTCGTCGCCGAGTCTTGATGGCCGGTGGAAGAACTCTCAAGACTGCGTTAGGCCCCCGGCCACCGTTGCGCAGAGTCCGCGATGATGATCGGCTCGACCGGGGGACTAGCCGCTGCGGGGGCTTGCTGGGCCGTTCCCGAGAGGCTTTGGGGCACTGCGCACCTATGAGGAGGACGTGTGGCATTACGGCAGGCCTGTGGGGCGGTGGCAGGGGCGTGGACTCGCCTCGCCTCACGGCAGTGAAAGCGGGGAAGCGCCACAAGGGTTCCCCGTGATCTGACCGGTCACAAGCTGCTCATGCCAATGGGCGTCCCATTCACCGAGACCAGGGGTAAGAGCGGGCGTGGGAACAAACGCGAAGATCAGCGGCGAATATCAATCCGCGCTGTGACAGTGACGAAGCTGTGAATGACCTCGGCACGACGAAGACGAGTGCGGGGTTCTGGCGGTGGCGTGAACTCCTGAACAGGCTACAGGCTGCCTCGGACTGGTCTCCCTTGGATTCATGAGTGCCGATCGCCGCGGTCTACTACTTTCGCGACTAGCAAGCGCCCGGCAGTGGCCCCGTGTGCGCAGGAGTGCAGGACATGGAAGGCGCGGATGCGATCCTCGTGGAATCCGCGCTGGTTGAGTTGCTCGAGCGGGCTGCGGGACGTGGCTATGTCGTGCTGTCCGAATTGCAGGACTTCTACGACCCCCTCAGCCAGCCCGCGTCGTGGATGGACGATATTGCCCAGCTGGCACGTGAGCGCGGGTTGGAGGTCGTCGATGACGTGTCGGAGCTCAACCTTGCAAGGCCAGAGGCTGTCACGCTCAACGTTTCATCTGACCCTGTCCGGCAATATCTGAACGAGATCGGACGTACCAAGCTTCTCACTGCTGAAGAGGAGATTGATCTATCGAAGCGGTATCGGGCGGGGCTAGCGGCCCGAGCACTGCTCGCCGATCGCGAAAGATTAAGTCCACGGCGGCGGGCCATGCTCGCCTTGATTGAGCGTGACGGCGGCAGGGCAAAGGACCACATGATCCGAGCGAATCTACGGCTCGTCGTAGCGAACGCTCGAAAGTTTAGGGGTCGCGGGCTCGATTTTCTCAGCCTCATTCAGGAGGGCAACGTCGGCATGATGCGAGCCGTCGAAAAGTTCGACTACACCAAAGGCTACAAATTCTCGACCTACGCCACCTGGTGGATCCGCCAAGCCCTGCAACGCAGCCTGGCGGCCAAGGGCCGTACCGTTCGCCTCCCCGCCCACGTCTTCGATTTGCTGAGCAAGATCCGATTCGCCGAGCTCGACCTGCTACAGGCCCTCGGCCGGGAACCGACCGAGGACGAGCTCGCTGCGGAACTGGGCATGACCGTCGAGCGGCTGCGCGAGATACGCCAGGCTGCCCAGGATGTCGTATCGCTCGACACGCCGATGGGTGAAGATGGCGAGGCTACCCTCGGTGCGCTCATTGCGGACGAAAGTGCACCCGATCCCGCGACGACCGCCACAAACCTGCTGACGAAGAGCGCCATCGTGCGGGCACTGAGTCGCCTCAACACCCGCGAGCGGGCCATACTCATGTGGCGCTTCGGGATAATGGACGGAGAAGAGCACTCACTCGACGAAGTAGGTGCGCAGTTCGGTGTCAGCCGCGAGCGAATCCGCCAGATCGAGAAGAAGACCCTCAGCAAACTCCGTCACCCAGCCGCCCCAGCGTCCCAACTCTCCAGCCTGCTCGACGGAACGGAGTAACACCAGTTAGGCCTGGCGGTGAGAACGAAGGTGAGGCAAGTAGCCGACGTGAGGGTCAGAACTCCAGGCGCCAGACAGAAGTAAGAGGGCGTTGACAGCATCAGCGGGAGCAGAAGAGAAGCGACTGTGTCGCGAGCTGCGCAGCATGTGGACGGAGGTCGAGGGTCAGCGATTCCATGCCCGCGTCCCCATTCAGCAGCCCTCCAAAGGTCCCGACGTCGTCTTGGTACATGGCTTTGGGGTCTCGAGCCGCACCATGGCGCCGACCGCGCAGGCGTGGGCCCCTCATTGCCGGGTCTACGCGCCAGACCTGCCCGGTCACGGATTGAGCTACAAGCCACCACCCGCCCTGGATCCCACCGGCCTCGCCGAAGCCCTCGCCCAGTGGATGACGGCGGTGGGCTTGCAGCACGCCTGCCTGCTAGGCAACTCCTACGGCTGCCAGATCATCGTGGAGTTCGCGCTACGCCACCCCGAGCGTATCGAGCGTCTGATTTTGCAGGCACCAACGGTGGACCCCAACGGGCGCGACCTGCCTCGCCAACTGGCACGACGGCTACTCAGCGGATGGCGGGAACGTAACGAGCCAGCAGACGATGAAACGGCCAAGGACTGGCGCGAGATGGGCTTGCGGCAGATGGTGAAAGACGCCCGCTACGCGCTGCGCGACCCCATCGAAGAAAAGCTGCCCCACATCCAGGCCCCAACGCTGGTGGTACGTGGCTCGCGGGATCCCATCGTGCCCCAGCGCTGGGCCGAGGAGGCAACCACGCTTCTCCCCCGCGGCCAGCTCGTGGTGCTGCCCGACGCCATCCACACCATAACCTCCACCCGGCCCGACCAGCTCGTCGAAGCGATCCTGCCCTTCCTAAAAGAAGGGACTGACGAGGACAAGCAATCCGCCCACGGGAACGGCGGGCGATGAGCGTCGCCATCGAGGGGGGTAGGAGAGCCTGCGCACAGATCTCCCTCCTATTCGAGCGGCTGACAGGGCGAAGTTGGACCGCCGTCGCCAACAGCCTCTTTACGCGCTCGCAGTAAGACGAGGATCGCCCCCAAGAGCGCCCGCAGCTCCCAAGATGGATAAGGCGAACCCCCGCTCTCAGTGGACGGCATCCCCCCTCCCCTTCCCTACTGGCACCACAGCCGAGTTGAATCGCGGACCAGGCGTTGATCGGCCGGCCCGGCTCCGCTGCCAGGTCGACCGTGCGCTTCGAGGTGAAGGGGCGCAGAGTGGAAGTGCTGAGCAAGCTTGGAACGACGTGGGCCACGCTGTTGCTGGCGGTGCTCTCGACGCTGGGCATCTTCATCTCCACCGTCGTCTATACCCGCATCACCGGGCTGCGGAGCTTTTCGAAGATGTCCAGCTTCGACTTCGCCATCACCGTCGCGATCGGTTCGCTGATTGCCAGCGTGGGCTTGACCTCCTCCTCTCTGCTCACCGGCGTGGTCGCCCTCGGCACACTCTTCGCCGTGCAGGCGGGGATCGCACTGCTGCGGCGGGTGGCTCAGTTCAGCAAGGTAGTCGACAACGAGCCGCTGCTGCTGATGGCAGGCGAGCGCATGCTCAGTGACAACCTCCGCCGGGCCCGCCTCACTGAAGACGACGTCCGGGCAAAGCTGCGCGAAGCGAACGTCTTGAACTATGACGAGCTTCGTGCGGTGGTCTTGGAGACCACGGGTGACGTGAGCGTGATCCACGGCGAGGGGGAATTGGAGCTGGACATCTACGGCGATGTCATAGACAAGCACGAACTTGAGAAGGAAGACGCAGGTGGTGGAGTCCGCGAGCCCTCCTCGCAATGAACCGTCCGGCAGGCCTCGATGCTGCTGCGACACACCCGCTGGGCTCGCGCAGCCGACCTCCCCCCAGCGCGGAGGCCTTTCTCCCCGCACCCTCTGACTGCACCCCTGCCAAGGGCTTAGTTACAGAGGGCTAGCAGATGTCGTGGGATACGACCTGTCCCACTTTCTCAGCCCTGACTCCTGTCTTGATCCTGTGCAGTGCGCTAGGTATCGGCGACAGCGGAAACCAGCTTGAGTCAGAAGGGCGAGTGATGCCTCAGCGCGGACCCTCGTGGCGCTCGGAGCGCCTAGCGGCCCTCAGTCGTCGAGGACAGCCCGTGCGGGGTGGTACACGGTGTCGACGCCCTGGTCCGCCAGTTCGTCCAGCAGATCGCGGACGGTATCCCGCAGCCGCTCGATCTCGGCCTCCAACGCGTCGAGCCGCTCGGCGCGGGCCATCTCGGCGGCGCGGAGGTAGCGGTCAGACACGGCTCTGTCCTCGTGGGGCTCATGGCTCGTGGGATCGTGGACGTGCCCGGAGTCGAACCGGGGTGCCCAGCCGTTCCGCGTGCGGTCTTGCGGCCGGGACGAGTCCTTCCACGCCCGTGAGGCGAGGCTACCCCCCCAGGGCTTCCGAGGGGCTCGGGCTCGAAGGGCCGCTTCGTCTGGCGTGGAACCTCGTAGGGATCAGGCTGGTTCGCTCACCCTGGTCTCAGGAGCGCGCTTGCTGGATCCAAGGGTTGTCAATGCGAATGTCTCCCTGATCGCAATGGAGGGGAGGCGCGGGCTCGCCAGTTTCCAGTCGCGGACGGCACTGCCAGTCGTATGTCTCGGCCATGCACGTGGTCCAGTCCCACGCCTTCGCCTCGTAAGCCCTTTCCTCCGACCAGAACTGAGCCGCTAGCTGTTCAGGAAACCCATTCTGTTTAGCTATTGCATCCCTTGCTTCTTTGGTGTTCGCCTCCTCAGCCCACGAACTGCATTTGCGAGCCTCGTAGACACCGAAGGCAGGCTGCAAGACGTCAGGAGCGCAGCCGCGACCATGGCAGTCGTGAGCCTCGTCCGGCTTACACGATGCGCCCAGCGGTGCCACCACACTGCCGCAGGGAGGGACACGACAAGCGCGACGACCATCGTCGTGGCCTGGTAGCCGTATTCATACGAGGGTTGCAGGTTGTAGAGCAATTGTGGGCGATCACCGAAAGGCGACATCGGCGATCACTGAAAACTGACTGTGAGTCTCTCTTCCACCGGTTCCGCTGAGCGGAGCCCGAGGCTGGTGACGGTGGCGAGAGGGTGACTCGAAAACTGATCGGCCCGCTGGTGGTGCCCTTCCGATGGCTTGTCCGCTCTTGCTGCCGGCACCGGCCCGGTCGCCGTGCGTTGGCCTGATCAGAAGCCTGTCCGCCCTTGAGGGGGGCGTGACCCGTCACAGTCCTGCCGCAGCGTCGCTCGGACCGGCACCGACAACCGCTACTCCTCAACCAAGGGGCCGTCCGATGTTGGCAGATGACCTTGACGTTGTCATCGGCGTCGATACGCACAAGCACACTCACACGGCCGCCGCCGTCAGCGCGACGGGCTCGGTCCTCGAGCAGCTGACCGTTGCAGCCAACCCGAGGGGCTACCGGCAGCTGATCGTCTTCGGCCAGCGCCATGAGGCGCAGGTGTGGGCGATTGAGGGGACCGGCAGCTTCGGGGCGGGGTTGACTGCCGCTCTGCTCGCCCAAGGTGTGCGGGTGGTCGAGGTGGATCGTCCGCAGCGGCCGGCGCGTCGCGCCGGAGCCAAAAGCGACGAGATCGACGCGGTGCGTGCAGCCCGCCAGGCCCTGGCGGGGGTAGGCGTTAGCGAGCCGCGGGGTCGTGGAGAACGCGAAGCGATCCGAGTGCTTCTGGCAACGCGGGCACAGGCGGTCGAGTTTCGCACCCGTGCGATCTCGGCCCTGCATGCGCTGGTCACCAGCGCTCCCGACAGTCTGCGGGAGCGGCTGCGGTCTTTGACGCTGGGCGAGCTGCTCCACGCCTGCGCCGCCCTGCGGGGCTCGTCCCGTCAGAGTGCGGAGGAGTTCGCCACCGTCATGGCACTGCGATCCACCGCCCGACGGGCGCTGGCCTGCGCGCGGGAAGCCATGGACCTCGAGACCCAGATCGACATGCTCGTCCGCCGCATCGCACCCGACCTGCTCGACCAGGTCGGGATCGGGCCTGTGGTCGCCGCGCAGGTCATCGCCTCGTGGTCCCACCGCGGTCGGGTCCACTCCGAGGCGGCCTTCGCCAAGCTCGGTGGCGTCGCTCCGATCGAGGCGTCATCAGGAATGGTGATCCGACATCGTCTGAATAGATCCGGGGACCGACAGCTCAACCGCGCCCTGCACACCATCGTGTTGGTGCGCATGCGACAAGACGAGAACACCAAGACCTACGTCAAGCGGCGCCTGGCGGAGGGCAAGAGCCTCCGAGAGATCAGGCGATGCCTCAAGCGCTATGTGGCCCGCCAACTGTTCCGCCAGCTCGAGGCGATGCCTTCGATGCCTTGACAGCACATAGAAGCGTCATCGGGGTGGGGTTCCTCCTGACAACGAGGTGGCCCCTCCGGGTTCGGGCTGTCCAAGGCGCCGAGCCCGGAGGGACCGCGGTCATGTTGACGCAGGAGGAGTACATGGATCTATTGGAGTTGCGCCGGCAGGGGCTGACGCTCAGCGAGATCGCCGAGCGGTTGGGCTATCACCGCACCACGATCGGGAAGTGGCTGAAGGCGGGCGGGCCGCCCCCGAAGCGGGCTACGGGCCCGGAGCGGGTGATGCTGGATGAGGGCTGGAAGGCGCGCATCGACGACCCTGCTAGCCGCCCAGCCGGCGCTGCTGGCGACCAGCATTTACGAGCTGATCGCGCGGAGGGCTTCGCTGGTTCGTATCCGACGGTGGTGCGCTATGTGCGCTCCCGGCGGGGCCCGAGGTTCCGTGCCGCTTCTCAGGCGTCGGTGCCGATCGAGACCGCCCCCGGCCAGGAGGCCAGTTCGACTGGACCGACTGCAGCGACCACGCCAAAGCGTGGGGCTGGCCTGGGCCGCTGTGGTGCTTCGGGGGATCCTGTGCTGGTCGCGGTGGCGGCGGTGGTGGTTTACGACAGCGGCGGATCGCGAGCACACCTTCGAGGGGCTGGTGTGTTTCTTCGAGGCGGCCGGTGGAGTGGTGCGGATTGGGCGCACGGATCGGATGGGCGCGCTGGGCCGCTCCCAGGGCAAGCGGTTCGTGCTGCATTCCCCAGTCCGGGAGTTCGCCCGCCATCACGGGATGGTGATCGCGGCCTGTCAGGCGGGGGACGCCAAGCGCAAGGGCCAGGTCGAGCGGCCATTTCGCCAGCTCAAAGAGGGGTTCCTGCCCGAGCTGTCAGTGACCGGCCCTCCCAGGGACCCGGCGGCGCAGTAGGACGCTCGACGAGCTCGCTTAGGCTGCGGAGGAGGTTCATCGCGCTTCCTGCTCGCATCAAAAGATCGGCTCGTTGAGGTAAACGGTCACCATCGCGGTCACGATGACCACGAGGTGTAGCCAGACGGCGATTAGGCCCGCGACGACGGCAACCGCTCGGCCTATACAGCGGGGAGTCATGCTCCTGCCTCCTCGACCCTGCTCATCCGGCACCGGCGCCTCGAGGATCACGTCGACCGATTCCTCAGCGGGGCGGATGAGATCGACGGTCAGGCTGACCATCTGCCCGCTGAGGTGGACGTCACGGACAACGGCCACGACGAAGGGACTCGGTACAT
>JBHELG010000006.1:0-14001 GCA_046263195.1 Nitriliruptorales bacterium
CAAGAAGCCTCCTGGCCTGGGTCCCACCCCGTGGTTCGCCATGCTACCCAAGGGTGGCGCAGAGTACCCTCGGCGCCGGTGCCCGACATCCTCGTTGCCAGCGACGAAGTCACCGTGCGAGAGGAGGTCAAGGCGGCCATCGCCGAGCCGGGCACGACCTTCCGGGAGCTCACCCGGGGGTTCGATGTGCTCCCGGCCGTACGGGAGAAGCTCCCCGACCTGGCCGTGCTCGACCTGCAGATCGGCAAGATGGGCGGCATGGCCACCAGTCTCGAGCTGCGGCTCGAGGAGGGGGCGGGGCGGCTCGGCCACGTACCGGTGCTCATGCTCCTCGACCGCCGGGCCGACGTCTTCCTCGCCCGCCGCTCCGAAGCCGAGGGCTGGATGGTCAAGCCGCTGGACCCTTTGCGGTTGGCCCGCGCCGTCCGCCAGATCCTGAACGGGGGGCGGTACGAGGACGAGGCCTACCGGCCACCCACGGTCGTGCCGACCAGCGGCTCCGACGCCCTGGTGCAGTAATATCGGCGGCAGCGGGAAGTGGCGCAGCTTGGTTAGCGCGCAGCGTTCGGGACGCTGAGGCCGCGGGTTCAAATCCCGCCTTCCCGACCACCGAGGGTACTGGACTGAAGCGCCTGTTCGAACTCCCCGACGTGAGCGAGAGCCTGTGTGTCGCGAACGGGGGCTACGTTCTCTCCCGCGACTCCCGGGAGCCCCGGTGGTGGCGGCTCGTCAACGCCATGAGACAGTCGGGGAGCTCCCACAACGTTCGGAGCAGTCCGGGACACGACTTTTCGCTCGACACGAGCACGTTGGCACCTGCATTCCAGCGCTGCCGCCGGAGGTGAAGCGGCCGTAGGCGCTCTTGACGGCGGGTCCCCTAGTCGTGCACTATCCGCTCAACACATACGTGCATAAGCGCGGCCACTAATCGAAGGGATGGATCATGGGTGGCACTTCGGCCGATTGGGCGTACCTCACCCCTGGACAAGCCGCCCGCATTCTCGGTGTCTCCCCAAAGACAATCAACCGATGGGCGAACGACGGTCGCATACCGTGCGCCGTCACGCTCGGCGGTCACCGCCGCTTCCGGCGCGACGTGATCGCTGCCGTAGGCTCCTCGATGGGGCTGCAGGAGGGGACGGAGTCCGCCGGTCCGTCGTAGGAACCTAAGGCCAAACCGGGAGGGCGTGAGGCGGAGTAGCTTCGCCGGCTTATCGCCACGGGCTCGAGTGGGACATCGCCGGGGCGGCTGACAGCAGCTGGTCACCGAGTGCGATCTCACGCCACCTCGAGGCGACCACCGGAACGCCTCCGGTGACACCTGTACTCTTGATTCAGTCGAGCCGTCGAGCGACTGGCTGAGCGCTCACCTAGACGCTGTCCGGGTCCGCGGCGAAGGTCCTGTAGCAGTCACCGCCCGCCTCCCTGGCGACTTCGACCGCCACCTCCGCCATGAGGATCAGTTGGTCGGCGTCATAAGTCGATGACGACATCGCCACTCCGACGCTGGCCCTGACAGCCGGCGGCGCGCTCTCGTCGATCGGCGCATAGCGGAACAGATCGACGAGGCGCCGGGCCAGGCAGTCGGCATCCCTCCCGTCTCCCACCTCGATCAGCAGGGCGAACTCGGCCGGGCCGACACGAGCAATGGTGTCGCGGCGGCGGACCACGTGGATCAGCCGGCCGGCGATCTCCACCAGGGCATCGTCCCGCACTGAGCACCCGAGAGACGGATCGAGAGTTTGGAGCCAGTCAAACTGGGCGATCACCAGCGCCAGTACGGCCGACGGCGAGGCGCCGGCCAGCGCCCGGCCCACCTCGTCGAGGAAGAGCTCGCGACCCGGCAGACCGGTGAGCGAATCGTGGAGCGCATGGCGCAGGAGGTCTTCTGCGACGACATCGCCGGGAGTGACGAAGGATGGCGTCGAGGTGAGGCGCTCCCTGCCCCTTTCGGCCGCCTGCAACTCTTCCTCGAGCTCTTCGGGGGTCATGATCTCGGCTCGCACGAGCTGCCACTCCGGGAGCTCGCTGCGGCGAAGGGAGTCCTGCCAGAGCGATATGGCAACGGAGAGCGCCGACGGCGGATCGGTTGCTCGCACCACCACCTGAAGGGCGTAGCGGTTCGGGGTGTAGAGCGTCGTCGGCGCGGCCGTGGCCCACGAGGAAACGAACTGGAGGAAGCTCGAGCGGTCGATCGCCGAGCCTTCCCGGCTGTCCGCGGCTTCCAGGAGCACGAGCCACTCGGCCCCACTCTCGTTGCTCAAGGCCCCGCCGTCCTGATTGGTTCTTTCCGACTCTGGGCTCAGGTGCAACTGCGACGCAATCCCTCTAGCTCCGCCGCTTCCTTGGTTGACGGCGGCGTTGATGTGATCTGGGCGGTCGTCGAAAAGGTGATCGGGTATCGGAGCCAAAGATTGGCTAGGGAGCTCTAGGACTCCGATCCCGATGCGCTCACCTGGGTTCTTCGCGAACTAAACCATGTTCTCTGCCCCCCGTCCAAGATCAGACGTCGATGCCAGCAGAGGTGGTCCTGATGATGGCAGCGCCGCCCGGGTACTATCCGTCAAGCCTATAGGCGGTGGACTGCCACATGGAGCTCCGTCATCTTCAGTATTTCCTCGCGCTGGCCCAGGATCTGAATTTCAGCCGGGCGGCGGAGCGTCTCCACATCGCCCAACCGTCGCTGAGCCAGCAGATCCGTCAGCTCGAGAGGGAGCTCGAGACGGAGCTCTTCGACCGGTCAGTCCGCCCCATCCGCCTTACGAACGCCGGACAGCTGCTACTGCGAAATGCCTCCAGCATCGTGGCTGAGGCGGAGGAGACTGCCCGGGAGGTCAGGCGGGCCGGACGCGGGGAGGTCGGGCGGCTCCGCATCGGCTACTCGTACGGCGGTCTGTATGACCTTGTCCTCGCCTTGCTTCGTCGGCTACGGGCGGCATGGCCGGATACGAACACGGTCATCCTTCAGTTGGCCGAGGGCGAGCAGGTCCCCGCCCTGCTCACCCATCGGGTCGACGTCGTGATCGGCCGCGTCACCGAGCCGCCGACGTCCGACGTTGAGGCCTTGTCGCTTAGGGATGAGAAGTTGATCGCAATCCTCCCGGCGTCCCACCGGCTGGCGGGGGCTTCGACGGTGATGTTGGCGGACTTGCGTTCGGAACCGTTCGTGATGTTTCCCCGGCGCTTGGAACCGGTGGTGTTCGACAATTACATCCAAGCGTGTCTCAACGCCGGGTTCAACCTGCGGCTTGACCACGAGGTGAGTGACGCTCAGACGCAGGCGTTGGCTATCGCAGCAGGGCTGGGGGTCGGTCTCACCGGAGAGTACCTCGCTCTGCGGTTCCCCGAGGTGGTCTACGTGCCGGTCGAACCGGCGGTCACGATTACCAAGATCGCGGCCCTTTGGTGTGACGGTCCGTCATCCGAGCTTTTGCGACCGTTCCTCCAAGACCTATGAGCATGTCGGCCCGTCATTCCATCACACCATCGCAGCCTGGGTCTCGAGCGCGCGCTCCGACATGGTGCGCTCGACGACGGCGACGGCGTCGTCGTCCACCCCGATCGTCAACCCGGTCGATACACGTCCCCCACCGTCGCCCGTCCGGCTGCGCAGGTAGAGGACGGCACGGGAGTGGTGGGCAGCGCGGAAGCTGACGATGCCGCGGATGCACCGGTTGTACTGCTCGGTGAGGTCGGGACAGCGAGTGTCGAGCACGAACCGCCGCAGGACGGGGCCGGCGAGATCCATCGTCTGCAGGAACCGGCGGTGGGGTCTCGGCATGAGCTTGCGCCCGGCCATCGCCGACCGGGCGAGGGTGGACTCGCCGACTATCCCGAACGCTGAATCGAGCGCCTGAATGGTCGGAAGCTGCATCCCGCTGGGGCCGCCCTCGACGCATCCGGGCTCGTCAGCCTCGGCGGACCAGGCAAAGGTCGGCTGCACCAGATCCAGCCACATCCCGGGATCGACAGTGCGTTTTCGGACGTTGGCACTGAATGCCAGCGTCATCGCGGCGATCGCCTCGTGGAGACTGCCCAGGGCCATGAGTGTGTCGTCGAGGCGATGAGACGCGGCGGCGTCGACGGCGTCGGTCACGTGCCGCAGGATGGCGGCACCCCGGGCTTCCACCAGCACGAAAGAAAGGGAAAACCGCGCGAGATGGGCATCGACCGGGGGTGGAAGCCAGTTCCGGGCCACGCGGAGCGTCTCCGTGCTCAACTCCTCGGGCCGATAGGTCGCTCCTCCCGGTCGATCTGTGACCTTCCAGTTGCACAGGTGCATGCTCCACGTAGTCCCCACCCGCGGTTGGTCCAAGGCGCGAGCCACCTGCGCCCAGGGCCCTGAGATGCCGGGAGGCAACACGATGCGCCGCTCCTCGAACCGCTCGGGCGCCGGAGGGACGCGGTCCCATCGGTAGGTATGGCCAAGCGCGCTCAGTACCGTCATGAGCGTCTCACGCTCGGCGGAGCTCAGTCGGGTCACGGCCCGACTCACGGCCAGGTCTTCGCAGGCGAACTCCCGCTCAAGCCAGCGTCGGACCCCGCCCTTGTCTTCCGGGTACCGGGCCGGGAGCTCCTCGCACGCTGAGAGGTACCGCTCGAGCGGGGCCGGGAGCTCGTCGGGGGGGACGCGGTTCGGTAGGAAGGCGGCGACATCGCCGAGGTCGGCTTCATAGGAAGCGCGTAGGAGCTTGGCGAGCCGTAGGGGGTTGGCCGCGGCTGCTGGCGATCGGTCCCCGAGGGCGACCGCGTCAGGGGTCAAAGGACACGACCGCCCGCCCGAACGATGAGCGCCCGCCGTGGCCGGTGGACGGGAAACACGAGTGGCTTCTTGTGAGGTCCCGAAACCTGTCGTGATGGACGAATTGGTCATAACGATATAATCGCACATCCAGGCAAGCACATCCTGGAACCGCGAGGAAGGTCTTGGATCCGACAAGGGCGCACACCGCGCCCTGAAGCTGGAGCCCAGCGGAGCAGGCGGGGCTCCGTCTCCCTGTGGGGCCCGGCGTCGGTGTCGGCGTACGCCGTGAGCAGCACCGACTTCACCGAAGGAAACAGTCCTGTGGCTTCGATGAGCAGCTCCACTCCCGTCATGCCGGCCATGCGCTGGTCGGCCACCACCATGGCCACCGGCTCGCTCCTACGTTTGAGCTGACGCAAAGCGTCGAGGGCGGACTTTCCGAGGCCGATCGCAGCGCCCGGTAGTTGGCGGCGTAGTGACGCTTCAGGTCGCGTTCCACCGCCCGCAGCGCATCTGGGTCTTCGTCGACCGTGAGGATGACCGGCCGGGGAACGCGCTCCTGAGCCGCTTGCGGGGCCGTGGCGATCATCACCGCGCCACTCGAACGTTCTCCCACATGCGGCGTCTCACCCCAAGCACCGCCTCCTTCGAGAGCCGATCGTGCGATGCGCGCTGCGGCCCGAGCGTCGTACGCCGCTCTGAATGAGCCGCCTGGGCGTCGAGACGATTGAACAGCGTAGGGCGGTCGTCCCCATCACCAATGGCACTCCCGGTGCCGCTCGAGCGCTTCCAGAGACCTTGGCGCTCCCGACGTGACGTGCGCCAGCGCCACCACCTGCATCGCGGTGGGCCTCGACAACCCCGGGGGTCGCCTACCAACCACGGGCTTTCGTGGTGATCACCGACGGCATTCCTCCGCCCCCCAGCGCGTTCCGGGAACCAGCCAGCTGAACGACATCGCCTGCTCGAGCGCAACTTTCTGCGTGGCGTTGGCCAGCCGCATCGTGGTACCCATCACCACCGGCGTCCCCGCACCCCTCCAGGTGGTCCAGGGCGTCGAGAGCTCTCGAATGTCGCTTGGCCCACGTCCTCCGCCACCTGCTTCGCCGTGGGCTACGCCGTCCCAGATCCCAACGACCCGTTCGCCCAGACCGGCGTCTTGGTGCCAATCACCGACGCGTCGCTGGCGCCCCCCAGGTGGTCCCCGGAGTCATCAACCTCATCGCTATGACGTCCCCGGCGGTGACCATCTGCTATGCGGTGGCTCCGGCGAGTCTTTCCAACCGGTGGTCGTAGCATTCGTCAACGGCATGCAGCGCTCCGCAGCTTGTGTCAGGAGTCGATGTGCTCACGTCCATCGCGTGCCTGACCACGAGGGTCTGCGAAGCGGTGAGCTTCAACAGCAGCATGCCGTCGGCGTCTACTCGCCCACGCCCGGGGACAAACTTGGGCGTGGTGGTCACGATCGCCGAGTCCCCACCGGGGCCGACAGACCCGGCCGAGTGCAAGGACGGTGGGTGGAAGAGCTTTCCAACCCGAAGTTCAAGAACCAGGGTGAGCTCGTCAGCTCGGTCGTGTCCAACGGCAAGTAGCAGCGGGCTCATGGGGGCCGGACCGACACTTCGTTGGCGCGGGACCCTTCGCCCGCCGGGACGCGGTTCGGGGAAAGAGGCCGACCGGATTCGGCGGCGCCAGCTTGAGCGACGCGATTAGCTGGGAGCGGCCACTGATCCTGCTTCGGTACAGTCCCGGCCTGGATCGGCGGGTCAGCGTCCCCCTCGCCCTCCCAACGCACGCCGTCGTTGACGGGACTGATCACATACCGACCGTCCCGCCCGCTTTGGGCGCCGGGACCCGCACCCGGAAGCCTCTCAATGGCCATCTCGAAGTCCCCGCTGGTGGTCCACCGAAGTCCCCACCCTGCGCGTAGCTCAGGAGGCCTTGGTCGAACGGCGAGCTCCCTTCTGGCGGGCTTCACGCATGCGGTAGCTCTCGCCCTCGGTGACGACCTCAGGCCTACCTGCCTTCGCACGGCGAGGGGTGTCTCTTTCGGGGGGATCGCCCACCAGAGGCGGGCCCAGCCATGCGAGGTCCGGCACGTGGTGGGAGCGTGGCGGCCACCTGAGGGTGGCGGCCCGCGGATTGGAGGGGAGGCGCCAGGGATCGACAAGGCCAGCGGTACGGTATGCGATGAAAGCGCCGGAGGCGCGCGCTTTGCCTCAGGAACCGGGATCCGGGAGCCGTTCAACGGCCAACCGGTGCTAGAAGTACAACCGATGCGCACCGAGCAAAGCGAGGCGCTGACCCGAGGGGCGGGTCGCGTCCGTCTCTCTAGTCCGAACTATCTGGTTCTCAAGCCGCTCGGCGAGCAGTTGGCGGCGAGAGCGGCCGAGGTCGGCCAACTGAAACCTATGCCGGACGTCCTCGATATCGGCTGCGGGCCAAAACCATACGAAGCGCTGTTCAGCAGGTACGGGGGCAATTACTGGGGGATAGACATCAGTAAGAGAACAAAGGCCGACGTACTGGCTCCGATGGAGCGGCTCCCAGTACGGGATTGTGCCGTCGACATCATTGTCTGCACGCAGGTTCTCCAGTCGTGCCGGCAACCACTGCGTGCCTTAATCGAGATGCGGCGAGTGCTTCGCCCATCGGGAATCCTCTTGTTGTCGACACATGGGACCTGGCTACGGGATCCCGGTATTGCGGACTACTGGCGATGGACAGATGAGGGTTTGCGCTTGGCGAGTGAAGAAGCCGGGTACGACGTTCTGGAGGTCCTCCCAAATGGCGGTATCGTAGCGTGCCTTACCTACCTCACCGTCAGCGCCTTGTCGGGGCTGAGCTACCAGAGCCGGTTGCTGGCGCCGATCCGCTGGCTCCTCGTTCCCGTAATGAACCTACTGGGGGAGACGTTTGACGGCACAGTCAATCGGCTTTCTCCTTCGAGCAGTTGCTTACTAGTAGGCAATTACCTCCTCGTGGCCCGACGGCCGTCGGACAAGTAGGCGGTGAAGCCGTCGAGGTGAACAAGGCGCGGTCAAGAGATGGTCGGGACGTGCGTCTCATCGCCGATCGCTGAGCGCCGAAGTGGGGAGGGCTGTGAATTGCTCGCACGTCGCCCTCGCCCCTGGGGGAGTGTCGCCGTCGTCTCCCCGCCGCGAGCTGAGGAGCATCTGGGCCAACCGGAGCGACAGGTGGCCCGCCGACTTGAACGACGGCTCAATCCTTCCCAGCAGAAGAGGATCGCTGTCCTGGTCGACCGGCCGACCCGAGCCCATGTAACCGAACCGGTAGCCGGCGGACCGCGCCACTCGTGCCGTGCGAGAATCAGCCTTGCCCTGCGGATAGGCGATGGCCGTGATGCGCTGACCAGCGATTTCCTCCAGTTCGCTCTTGCCGTGGGTCACCGCCGCGGACAGGAGGTTGTCGGCCAGCGTTGGCAGGGGCTCGTGGCGGCGAGTGTGAAAGCCGATCTCGTGGCCGGCATCGGCAATTGCCCTCACATCGTCCGCGCCCATACAGGCCGTGTCCGGGGCAAGAGCAATCTGGCAGCGCAGATGCTCGGAGAGCTGCTCTCTCTCGTCAGGTGTCATCGCCTCGACGGCCGACAAGAGTCGATATATGATGCCGAAGCCCTCGGAATCGGCGGTGGACACGGCGGTGGCCAACCGAGGAGCCACGTCCTCGAGTGTGCCCTGATCCAGCGCCACCTGCAATCGTTCCCACCAGAAGGCGAAGGGACCGTCAAGTGAGGCACCACACAAGAAGAACGTTGCGGGTATTCCTGCCTTCTCGAGTATGGGCAAAGCTACTGCAGCGTGAGATGGCAGGTCGTCGTCAAAAGTTATGGCGAGCGGGATCCGCTGGCCGAGACGACGAGTTTGACAGGCATCGAGCAGCTCTGAGGCCTTCACCAGCCGGTACCCGCGCTTGAGATGCCGAAGCTGGGACTCGAACAGGCGGGTGCCGCGGGCAGGGACGAACTCCTTGGCCGGGTTGCCCTGAGGGTCGCCGATGCGATGGAAGACTACGGCGACCCCAACGCGATCGCGCGACCACCTCCTTATGACGTTGACAAGGCTACCGAGGGGAAGTCCAAAGACCGCTATACCGAGATCGAGCATCGTCCGGTTGCTGCTTGCGGTGGCGGCGAAGCTTCCCCAGAACGGGCTTCTCGTCATCGGCGCCTCTGGTTGTCGTCCGCGAACGAAGGGAGCTTGGAGACAACGTTGAAGTGCTCCGAGTAATCGAAGACTGAGCCGTTGCTCGTGGATTCTTTGTCGAGCTGATTACGGTAAGCCCGCTCGTGTCCTGACGCCGAGCCAGGCCTGCCGGATGCTCGGCGCTGGTCGGTATGTCCGAGGGCGGTTCCCTGATGGTCGGCATGCTCGGTCGCCGGTCGCACTGCGGGGCGACTACGGCGCCTGGCGGAGCAGGTGTGGACGGTAACTGGGAACCGGCGGTCAGGTCCGTGCCCGTTGGCACCCACTGTCAGCTCACCCTCCTTTGCTGATCGCGCAGCACCCGGAACGACTGGATTGTGAGGGCCCGGAGGTCCGCGCCCCGAGGGAACAGTTGCCCAAGCGGGAGCGGCCACCACGGCCCGCGGTGATAGGCGCGCAGACAGATTGCGAGGCCGACCGCCGGGCCGGCCGCTGAGCCGAGCGCAGCCCCGACGAGGCCGAGGCGCGGCACGAGGGCCCAGTCGAGGGCGACCATGACGATTAGTCCGACCGTAAACGAGCTCAAGAGCAGCCCGGGCCGTCCGCGGGCGGCGGCGGCCCGGCAGAGGAGCCATTGGCTGCTCCAAACGATGCTTCCGGCGAGTAGGAGCATCGCCGGAGCCACCGCCGGCCGGAACGTCCGCCCGAATAGGGCTGGGACAGCAAACGGAATGGTGGCGGCTAGAAGAAGACTGCTGGCGACTGCGGCGATCAGCGCAAACCGGAAGGCTCGGACCGTCAGCTGGTTGGCCTCGTGCTCCTCAAGGTTGGCCGTCCGCGGGAAGGTGGCGTGCGAGATGGCCATAGGAAGCAGCCCGACGAGCCCGGCGACGGTCAGGGCAACGCTGTACTGCCCGGCCCCCTCGGCGCCGGCGAGCGAGTAGACGACCAGCACGTCGACCCTCAGGAACATGAGCGTCACAAGATGAGAAGCCTCCACGGGTACGCCGTACCGCAGCGCAGCGCGGAGGTAGCCCCACTCAGCCCGGGGGCGCAAGGAGAGGCCGACCCGTTTGAGGAGAGCGGCCGCCAGCAGCAGGCCGATGCCCGCGCCGAGGACGGTGGCGAGCACTGCTCCTGGGAGCGAAAGGGGTAGCGCCCCCACGAACAGCAGCATGCCCAGGGTCGTCATGGCCGAAGTGCTCCCCGCCACGACGCTCTCGGCGACGATCCGCTCCCCCGCGGCCAGTAGGGAGCCGAGCACATAGGCAAGAACGGATAGGGGCAGCCCGGCGCAGGCGATCACGGCCGCGAAGCGAGCGCGGTCCCAGTCGTCTCCGAAGGCCACCACTGCCGCTGACCAGAGGATGGCCGTCCCCAACAGGGCTGAGCAGAGCGTGGTGAACAGCGTCACGGAAAGGGCCTCCTGGAGCGTCGCCCTCCGTTGGCCCACAAGCACGACGGCGGCGTCGCCCAGCCCTAACGAGGACAGCTGCATGACGAGCGAGGCCAGGAAGGTCAACGACGAGAACAGGCCCTTGCCGCCAGGACCGAGCCAGCGGGCGGCTATAACGCCGGCCACCATGCCGAAGGCGAGTCCGGCGGAGTCGGCGATGAACCGGGCCGCTGAGTTCCGCGCCAGCGATACGGGCCAAGCTCCTCCCACGGCCGGACCACCGGTGTCGGCGGTCGGTAGCGCGACAACGCGATCGGTCAAGATCGTCCGGAGCAGTCGAGAACGCAGGCGTTCTCGTGGCCGCTAAACGCGAAACGGTGGTTCGCGGTCACCGAAGAGTGTCCTCCAGCCATTCCCGACGTGCCGCTCGCTCGTCCGGGTCCCCAAGAAAGCGGTGCCAGCCTACGATATGACGACGCCGCAGTCTTCGAAGCAGCCGGAGTGACAGGCTCGACGTCTGTCGCGCACGATGAAGCGGTCGGTGGCACAGCCGATGGGACGGCGCGACCAGGCAGGGCTTCACCGCTGATGGCCACGGCGACGACCGGTTCGAGGTCGTGACACAAGGGAAGTGTCTCGGCTGCTTCACGACCTGGCAGTACACAGCGCGAGGCGACGAGCGGAGCGCCCAACAGACGGTTTGCCCAGGACGCTCGACCATCACCCCCTTGGTGAACTTGACGCCAGCACGGGCGAGCGCGACCGGAGGCGGCCATTGACCGCGCGTCACCGCCCTGGGCCGACTCGATGAGTTCGAACGCCGTCGCCAGCCCGGCAGCTCGCGAGCCGGGCCCGTTGGTGACCCGGATACGCAGCCGGACCGTCGAGAACGTGAACTCGATCGGTTGGTGGTTTCAGGGTCCTCCAACGCTCGACAGGAGTCGGAGAAGGACAGCAGCCCGTCGACGTCGGCAAGCACGCTGGACCGCCTTGGGCCACTTCCCCTCCGAACTCGGCGGCGAATGGCCCGCCGGGCGTGGTCGCGGTCCTCGGCATCGCGGATCTCGACGAGCGCCCAACGGCGGCGGGGTAGGTCGACCTCGGCAAGGCGAAGAGGACATTCGCACCTCGTACAGCGAGCAGCGCTACGAGCGCGTCGCCGGGAACACCTCCCGGCAGCGCCGCCCACAGCCCGAGGACGCCCGTCGCCCACGGCTAGCACCGGCGCTCGCATCCCTCGGCGCTTCAGGTCCCGCAGCAGGTCGCCCCAGGACTCGGTCGACTCCCCGGTAACCGTCCTCGATGGCACCAGCTCGTTGGTGCCGTCGGTCCGTGCGCCCGTCATCACCGGGGCGCACAGGCGCTCGTCCTCGAGGCGGACGTTGCAATGCACGCGGTCGGCCCAGATGTACACGTGGTCCACCGAGGACAGGTCCCGGCGGGCGAAGACGTTCCGCTCAGACTGCTCCTGGTGGGGCGCGTGATCACCGGCGGCGACCGGCGGCGGAGCCGAAGAACTCGACCAGGAGGGGCGCGAAGTCCCCCTTTACAGCGGTGCAGGTACATGAGCGGCAGCACCTCGGGCACCTTGGGGCTCTTGGGGCACCTCGGCCGGATCATCGAGCTGCAGAAGTAGCAGCGCTCGCCGGTGTCGGGATTGACCCGCTAGTCGTTCACCCGCGGCGCGCCCTTGTAGGCCGGTGGCCTCCTTTGGGCTGGGAGTGGACCTCGACCAACGCGGAGTCGATGTCCAACAGCACCGGCGCGGTGCCGGTGGTGGCCGCCGAGCAGCGCCACACCTGGGCCCGAACTGCGGCCATCGCCTCCCACAGGCCCTCGAGCACCTTGCGTCGATCGCGCGCAGCGCCCGGTACAGGGTCGAGTCCCAGGGCACCGAGCCGAACAGCCGCTCCCGGGCCCGCAGCCGCTCGATGTCGGTGCCCGCCTCTCCGCCCCCAGCCAGCACCAGCATGGCGTGCACCAGCACCGTGGCCCGATCGTGCACGAGCCGTCGTTCACCCATTCCTGGGATGCGCGACGACAGGAAAGAACCCAGGCCGAGGCGCCGGCAAGGCGCCAAGGGCGTGGCGGCGGACGTCGGCTCGGCATCCGATGAGACCAGACCCCGACCACTCGATCGGGAGGCGGGTCAGCCGCGGTGTATTCGCCTCGCAACGAGGACCCGAGTCCCTCGTCCCGGTGCTGCCCCTGGGCACTCCTGTCGAGGTCGTCGACGGCGGTGTCCGCACAGGGAATGGTCACCGTCAGCACCCCGCGACGGGCGCAACGCCGGTCGCTGACCGGGCGGAGGGGCGGCGGCGTCCGTCGTGAGGTACCGTCGTCGCCTATGCGGGACAAGCCCCTGTTGCACTTGCTCGTCCCTGGCTGGAGCGGGACCGGGATCCACGAGACGTTCGGGCACCGGTTCCCGCCGATGTCCCTCCTGGTCCTCGCCGCCCACGCCCGGCGGGCGGGGTGGGACGTCGAGGTCGTCGACCTCAACTATGACCGCTCGCCGCTCGACAGCCCCACCTGGGAGGGCTTCCGGACCAAGATGGGGCACCGCCGCCGGTCGGGAAGGCCCGATCTGGCCGCCCTCACGGTGTGGACGGCTCCCGCCCCCAACGCCTACCGCGTCGCCGACGAGTACCGGCGCCGGGGCGTGCCGGTGGTGCTGGGCGGCGTCCACGCCTCCCTGCTGCCCGTCGAGGCGGGCCAGCACGCCGACGCGGTGGTGTGCGGCGAGGCCGACCAGGTCTTCACCGGGGTGCTGGCCGATGCCGCCGCCGGCCGCCTGAAGCGGCTGTACCAGGGGTCGTTCCAGGGCATGGAGAACGTCCCGATGAACCACGAGTGGGCGGACCTCTACAAGCAGTGGCCGATCACGCGCTACGCCCCCCTCAACACCCTCCAGACGACCCGCGGCTGCCGGTTCAACTGCGACTTCTGCTCGGTCATCCGCATCAACGGCCGGGGCTCGCGCCACAGCGCGGTCGACCGGGTGATCGAAGAGGTCAAGGTCCTCAAGAAGTACGGCCAGCACGCCGGCGACTTCGCCTACGTCTTCTTCCTCGACGACGACATGGCCGCCGACCTCGACTACACGGTGGAGCTGTCCGAGGCGATCCTGCGGGCGGGAGTCAAGTTCACCTGGGGCTGCCAGGCTTCCATCGGCTTGGCTCGCAGCGGCGAGGTGCTCGACCTGGTCGCCCGCGCCGGGCTGCGAGCAGTGTTCACCGGCTTCGAGAGCATCTCCCGCGACGCCCTCATCGAGTGCAACAAGAAGAACCGCCCGGGCGAGTTCGGCGAGCTGATCTCGAGGATCCACGACCGGGGCATCGCCGTCGAGGGCGGGTTCATCTTCGGGTTCGACCACGACAAGCCCGACGTGTTCGAGGACACGGCCGAGTTCGTCGACCGCATCGACTGCGACGTCGCCCACTTCTCGATCCTGACGCCCTATCCCGGCACCCACACGTTCAGCCGCATGTACGCCGACGGGCGGATCACCACGTTCGACTGGCGGCGCTACAACCTCTACGAGCCCGTATTCGAGCCGGCCCAGATGAGCGCCGAGCAGCTACGGGCGGGGCTGCGGCGTGTGTACCACCTGTTCTACGACGGCGGCCGGCGGTGGCGGCGGTTCAAGCGCCACGCCCTGTCGCGCGACCCGCGCTTCCACATGGCGTTCACCG
>JBHELG010000007.1:0-11521 GCA_046263195.1 Nitriliruptorales bacterium
CGAGTGGACGGCGGCACTCGGCCGCTGGTGTGCCGCCCAGCCAGATCTGGTGCCCTTCCGCGGGCAGTGCCTGGTGCATCGCGCCCAGATCATGCAGCTGCAGGGCGACTGGCCGGATGCCTTGGAGGAGGCGAAGCGGGCCTACGACCGGCTCACCGATCCGCCCGGTCAGTCACCGATGGTGGTCGCGGCGGCCTGCTACCGGCTGGCTGAGCTCCACCGGCTGCGCGGCGAATTCGCCAAGGCCGAAGCGGCGTACCGCGAGGCCAACCGGCGGGGCCGACTGCCACAACCCGGCCTGGCCCTGATGCGAGTGGCCCAGGGTGATGTCGAAGCCGCGCTGGCGTCGATCCGTCGGGTCATGGAAGAGGCGCGCGACCACCCCACCCGGTCGCAGCTGCTCGGGGCTTACGTCGAGATCGCGCTCGCCGGGAACGATGTGCCAGCGGCGAGGGAGGCTGCCGATGAGCTGGTGAAGGTCGCTGCGGACGTCGACGTGCCGTACCTGCGTGCGGCGTCCATGTACGCAACCGGGGCCGTCGCATTCGCCGAAGACGACGCCCAAACCGCCCTGGCGGAACTGCGAGGAGCATGGACGGCCTGGCAGGAGCTGGACGCGCCCTACGAGGCCGCGCGGACCCGCGTTCTCCTGGGACTTGCCTGCGGCGCCTTGGGTGACCAGGACGGCGCGGCGATGGAGCTGGACGCGGCGCGCTGGGTCTTCCGGCAACTCGGGGCTGTACCTGACCTCGCCCGGGTGGAGATGCTCTCCCGGAGAGTAGCCGCCGACACCGCCTCGGGGCTCACCGCACGCGAGCTGCAGGTACTCGCTCTCGTGGCAACCGGCAAGACGAACCGGGAGATCGCGCAAAAGTTGGTCATCAGCGATCACACGGTCCGCCGGCACCTGCAGAACATCTTCGCCAAATTGGGCGTGTCCTCACGGGCCGCCGCGACCGCCTACGCGCTCCAGCACCACCTGATCTGACCACTGCGTGGTACGAACAGACCATGTCGCCCCGCTCTCCAAAATTGGTATGCGCGGGCGATGAGGTGCCCGCCTGCCGTCCCTAGTGTCACGACGGTGACCGCGGGACGGAAGGAGCTCGGCATGAGCACGGAGTACGACGCAATCATCGTTGGAGCGCGCTGCGCTGGATCGCCCACGGCGATGCTGCTGGCGCGCAACGGGTACCGCGTCCTGCTCGTGGACAAGGCGACGTTTCCGAGCGACACGATCTCGACACATATCGTCCACCCACCCGGAGTTGCGGCCCTGAAACGGTGGGGCTTACTGGAGCGGTTGGCGGCCACCGGTTGTCCCCCGATCGCGACCTACTCGCTCGACTTCGGACCGATCAAGATCGTGGGGTCTCCACGGCCGGACGATGGCGTGCGCCATGCCTACTGCCCACGGCGCACGGTTCTCGACTACCTGCTCGTCGAGGCTGCGGTCGCAGCGGGCGCCGAACTGCGTGAGCGCTTCAGGGTTGATGAGATCCTGATCGAGGACGGACGCGTGACCGGCCTCCGTGGCCGCACCCCAGGGGGCGCGACGATCACCGAGCGGGCGCGGGTGGTGGTCGGCGCCGACGGGAGGCACTCGATGGTCGCGAAGGCCGTCCAGGCGCCGCGATACCACGAGCAGCCCACGATCGCGGCGGGCTACTACGCCTACTGGAGCGGGCTCGCCGCCGAAGGTTTCGAGGGGTACATCCGTCCACCTCGGGCCTTCGCGGCCGTACCCACCAACGATGGGCTGACGATGGTCGTCGCGAACTGGCCGCGTGCGGAGTTCGAGACCAACCGCAGGGACGTCGAGGGAGCTTTCGCGCGGGCGATCGAGCTCGTCCCCACGTTCGCCGAGCGGGTGCGGGGGGCCAAGCGCGAGACGCGGTTCGCGGGCACAGGAGACCTGCCGAACTTCTTCCGCAAGCCGTACGGGCCGGGCTGGGCGCTCATCGGAGACGCTGGCTACCACAAGGACCCGATCACCGCCCAAGGGATCAGCGACGCTTTCCGTGACGCCCAGGCACTGGCGGCGGCCCTCGACGACGTGTTCTCCCGGCGACGTCGTTACGAGGACGCCATGGCCACCTACCAGTGGGCCCGCGACGAGAAGGCGCTGCCGATGTTCGAGTTCACCTTGGACCTGGCGCGCCTCGAGCCGCCCCCGCCGGAGATGCAGCAACTCTTGGGTGCGGTCCAGATAAGCCAAGAGGCGATGGACGACTTCGTCAGTGTCATCGCGGGCACGCTCCCCGTTCCCGCGTTCTTCGCCCCTGAGAACATCGAGCGCATCATGGCCGCGCTCACCGCCGAGCCGAGGTGAGCGCTGTTTTCCGCTCCTCACCACGGGGGTCGCCGTCCGCTCCCTATATGAGGCGTTCCGGTAGCAGGCGCGCAGAACCAAGGAAGAAGGATCTCGTGCGATCCCCAAGGCGTAGGCGCGCGCCGAAAGCAGAAGAGCGTCATGTCCCGGGGCGATTCCGCTGCCCGCCTTTGCCCGTGCTCTGAAGGCGGCACCCCCGACGTCGCCTGAGGGCGCTCGCTCCGAAAACTCGAGCGACTTTCGCGCGGTCCGCCGGGCTAACTGCGTTTTTCACTCTAGTAACGCCCCCCCTGCGATCCGTAGGCTCGTGCTTGTAACGCTCGACCCATGGCCCGGCCTGGGGCTGGCGTCTCAGCGGAGCGTGGAAGGCGCTCATACCAGGCCCCATGGAAAGGGCAACTCATGGATGAGGGTCACCTCGCGCGGACGCTGCCACGGGAAGCACGGGAGGGGAGCCTGTGAGGCGCACGATCTTTGCTCGCCTGCTCATCCTGACCCTCTTGGGTGCTGCCTGCGCCGGAGGGGGCGGTGAACAGCTGGGCACGGCGACCGACGACCGGGGCATCGAAGTACGCATGGCGGCGCCGGAGGACACGTGGCCGCCCGAGGGACAAGATTTTCAGTCGACCACGTTCGCCTACCCCCTCAACGTGAACGTCTACGAGCCCCTCATCTACCTCGGGTCCGACTACAGCCTTCAACCCGGACTGGCCGAGCGGTGGGAGCTTGTGCCACCCAACACCTGGCGCTTCCACCTGCGCCGAGGAGTTCAATTCCACGACGGCCGTCCGCTCACGGCCAACGACGTCATGTGGTCCTGGGCGGAGCGTCAGATGCAGGGCCAGAAGCTGACGACCGTGACCAACACGCTGGGTCCCGATTCGGTGAAGAAGGTCGACGACTTTACGGTCGACTTCACCCCCAGGGTGCCCAACCTCCGCCTCCCGGAACAGATCGTCCATCCCGAAGGGGCCATCGTCCCTCGCGGCAACCACTTCGACTCCGACCCTCCGATTGGAACGGGTCCCTTCAGGGTGGTCGAGTACCGCCCGCGAGAAAGCGTGACCGTCGAGCGCTTCGACGGGTACTGGGGTGAGAAGCCCCAGGTCAAGCGCATTCACACTCGGTTCTTGCCCGATCCGCAGACTCGGGTCGAGGCGCTGCGCGCCGGTGAGGTGGACTTCGTGATCGACCTGCCCGCGACGGCCGTGGAGTCCCTGACGGCCGGCGGCAGCTCCAAGGTCGTGAGCTCGAAGCCGGGCCGAAACGACCTCATCTACAGCAACAAGACCGGTCAGGCACCCTTCGACCTGGGTGCCGACCGGACCATCCGTCAGGCCGTCTCACTGGCCCTCGACCGCCAGGCCTACGTCGATGCCGTCTACGAGGGCAATGCCGAGCCGGGCCGGTGGATGGCGCCGAGCTCGGTGCTCGGAGCGTCGGCTGACATCGTGAGACCAGTCCCCTACGACCCGGGGCGTGCGCGGGGGGTCCTGGATGCGGCTGGCTGGCAGGCGGGCCCAGACGGGATCCGGGTCAAGAACGGCAGGCCCCTTTCCCTGGCGCTCATCGGTACCCAGGAGACCCCCGAAGCCGCGCTGTTGTTCATCCAGGCCCAGCTCAGGGAAGTGGGCATCGCAGTGGAGATCAAGAAGACGCCCGACCGTCCCACCCGGAACAACCTCTACAACAACACTCAGTTCGATCTCGACCTCGAGCCGCCGAACCAGAACGACGGTAACCCGGCGTTCCTGCCGGTGCTCCGCATGTACTCCAAGAACCGGGAAGCCTTCCGCTTCGCACCGGGCGGCGAATTCGACGTGTGGGCAGAGAGGGCACTGGCGGCAACCAGCCGTGAAGAGGTTCAGCGGGCCTCGGCTGAGATGATGCGGATCCTCATTCACGACGAGTTCATCGTGGTGCCGATGGCGGGGATCTTCCGCATCTACGGGATGACTCCGGACGTCGGGCTGGGGGACCCGCATCCCTCCCAGACCAATCAGAGCTGGGTGAGCCTCACGAAGACCGGCTAGCAGTGGGCCGCTATGTCGTCCGTCGCCTGGTGGCGGCGGTACCGACCCTGCTCGGCCTGTCGCTGCTCATCTTCATCCTCGTCACCCTGGCGCCTGGGGACCCTGCCGAAGAGCTCGCCCGGCGGCGGGCTCCGGGCGGCGAGGTCACCCAGGAGGAGATCGAACGCACGCGTCACGAGCTCGGCCTCGACCGACCCTTCGTCGTCCAGTACGGGCAGTGGCTGAAGGGCGCGCTCAGAGGCGATCTCGGTGAGTCCTTCTCCCGTCAGACCCCTGTGTGGGACGAGATCCGGGGACGGTTCGGTGCCAGTACCGAACTGGCCCTCGCCGCACTCCTCATGGTCGTGGGCGTTGCTCTACCTCTCGGAGTCGTCTCCGCCATGCTCCGCCACCATTGGGCAGACCACCTGTCACGATTCGTTGCGCTCGCGGGTGCAGCGATCCCGGACTTTTTTCTGGCCTATGTGCTCATCGCCGTGTTCGCCACGCGTCTCAGCCTCTTTCCGGTCGCGGGTCGCAGGGGCATGGCCAGCCTCGTGCTCCCGGCTGCCGCCATAGCCGTGGCCCAAGCCGCCATAGTGGCTCGGTTCCTGCGCTCGAGCCTGCTCGAGGTGCTGTCCGAGGCTTACATCCGCGCCGCCCGCAGCAAGGGATTGGGCAACGTCCGTGTCGTCGTGCGCCACGGCCTGCGCAACGCGGCCATTCCCGTCGTCACGGTCCTGGGCCCCATCATCGGAGCGTTCCTGGACGGCGTCATAATCACCGAGGTGATCTTCGCCTGGCCGGGAATCGGTCGGCTCACCTTCGAAGCGATCGTGCAGCGCGATTACCCAGTCATCCAGGGCGTGGTCATGTTCGCCGGCGCCATCTACATCACACTCAACCTCCTCGTGGATCTCTCCTACTCACTGCTCGACCCACGAGTGCGCCTGGAGTTGTCGTCGTGACCGTCGCCGAGCCGGTCCTGCGGCCGGGGGCCCCACCTTCCCTGACGCCCCGCTGGCGGCTCGTCTTGCGCCGCCTCACCCGTGATCGTTCGGCCGTGGTGGGAATGGCAGTCATCATCGTCTTCCTGTCTGCGGCCCTGTCCGCGTCGTGGTTGTCGCCCTACGACCCGAGCGCCGTGGATCTCAGCCAGCGCTTCGCCTCCCCCAGCGCCCAGCACCCTCTCGGCACGGACAACCTCGGCCGTGATGTCTTGTCGCGCTTGCTCCATGGCGCCTCCCTTTCCATCAGCATGACCGTGATGGCGACTGGAGGGATCACCCTCATCGGCCTGGCCATGGGCCTGGTAGCCGGCACCTATCGTGGGCGGGTTGATGCGCTGATTGCCCGGCTCGTCGACATACTCCTGGCGCTGCCGACTCTGATCTTGGCCTTGGTGGTCGTCGGACTGTTGGGACAGGGCATTCGCAATCTCGTCATCGCCATCGTCGTCGTGCGCTCGCCCCGTTACGCCCGCGTCGTGCGGGGCGCGACGCTCAGCATCCTCGAGCGGCCCTTCATCGAAGCGGCTCGGGCCGTGGGCTCCTCACAGGGGCGGATCATGCTGCGCCACGTCCTACCCCACCTCCTCGGGCCGGTCGTCGTGCTCAGCACCTTGGACATGGGGATAACGCTCCTCGCCGTTTCCAGCTTGTCGTTCCTCGGGCTGGGCGTCGGACCTCCCACCCCGGAGTGGGGGGCCATGGTGGCGGAGGCGAAGGACTACCTCGACCGGGCCCCTCAGCTGCTCGTCTATCCCGGGCTGGCGATCACCTTTCTGGTGCTGGCCTTCAACCTCGTTGGGGACGGGCTGCGCGACTTCCTCGATCCCATGGCCAGGTCATGACCCGAGCAGTTGGCCGTGGCAGGATCCGCACCCCTCCTGGCCAGAGAACCTGAAGCTGACGTTGAACCTCGTCCTGCTCGCCCACCCCGTAGGCCATCTCTTCCCGAGCAAGGCCTGCCCGCAAAGTTCAAGGCTTGGCAGAAGTGCGGGGAGGCTCACTGCAGCGGGTAGATGGGACAATGCGGGGCAGGACGTGGAGAAGGAGTTGCATCGTGGGTTCTCATCGCGTCGCTGCGCGACCCCAGGCGACATCAGCGGAGGCAATCGGAGCGCGTGGTGTCGGCTTCGCGTCGGTCTTCGCCCTGGCGGTCGCCTTCGTCGCCTTGGCGTTCGTCGCGATCTGGCGCCTCGCTATCAAGCAGGCCCGGATAGGCGGACTACAGATCGACGACCTGCACATCCAGCGGCTGCAAGTCGACCGGCTGGAGGGCGAACTTGCGTTGGGTGCAGCGGAGCCGGCCGCGCGGCATTGAGTTCCGCGTTGGCATGCGTCTTCTCTGCCGGAGTGCCTGTTCGGGGCGGCACGTGCCGCACGCACCGTCCCGCGGTTGCAACCGCCCTGCCGCCGGACGCCGGGCGGCATGCTGTCGTCACCGTCGCCAGGTAGCGGCCGAGAGGGAGTTGCCCGAGTGGCTCGGGCATTGGGGAGGACAAGTCTGATAACGTCGCGGAGGGAGACGGAGGAGGGCTGGGGTGCAGGATCTTTCTGGGTGGGGACTTGGCAGGGCCGTGCTGGTCAGCGCACTGACCATCGTGTTGGGGTCCGCCTGTGGTGGCGAGCAATCGGGTGCGAAGTGCTCCGCGCTCAATCCCGCTGACCTCGAGGGTGGGATCGTGACGAGCGCCTTCGACACTGAGTTCGAAGAGCGAGGGATCGACTCGACGCCGGCGAGACTGGACGCCGCTCGTGCGAACCTGAGGCAACTCTGCTCGGATCAGCCCGATCGGGACGTCATCGCCGCGGCCAGAGAGGCCGCGAGCAAGGTCGTCGAAACAAGCGACTGAAGCCGCTCACTCCACGGCTTCCAGTCTCACCCCTGGCTGCTTGCAGCCGCCTGCTCGGGAACGCGTTCGTGTTCCTCCTCGGGCTCGTTGAAGGTGCGCCACTCATTGGCCACCGCCGATATCACGGCGGCGACCGGCACGGCCAGAGCCGCCCCGGCGACGCCCCACAGCACCGCGCCCGCGGTGAGCACGATGAGGATCACGGCGGGGTGCAGTGGGATGATGTAGCCCATGATGTAGGGGTAGAGGATGCGCCCCGATATCTCCTTGACGACCAGGATCGTGGCTAGGACGACCAACCCGGCGACGGCGCCATCGCTTGCAAAGGTGACGAGCACGGCGAGGGCACCGGAGACGATGGCCCCCACGATGGGGAAGAACGACCCGGCAAAGATGAGCAGCATGAGCGGCACGACGAGGGGCACCCCGAGCACGATGAGTAGGAGCCCGACGGGGAGCGCGTTGACGAGCCCGAAGATCGGTATCCCGCGGAAATAGCCTGCGAACGTCTGCCAGGCTCGGGCGCTAAGCGCGGCGAGGAGCGGGCGGCTGCGGGCGGGGAAGTGGCCGGCGAGCCACTCGACCAACTGCTCGCCGTCCCGCACGAAATAGAAGCCGAGCACGAGGGTGAGCAGGATCGCACCGACCGCCTGGAGCACGAGCGCCGAGCCGACGAGCAGCCCGAGCGCGAGCTTCCCCCTGTTGGCCCGCAGCTGTTCTCTGGCCTGGTTGACCAGCTCGTCGATCTCCTGAGAAGACAGGTCCAGCGCTCCCAGCTGGAGCCATTGCACGACCTGATCGCGCAGGCGCAGGGACGACTGTTCGAGTTCGTTCGCCTGAGAGGCGAACTGCTGCGTGGCGAAGGCGATCACGAGCAGGACCGCCACAGTTCCCACGACTACGGACAAGGTCGCCGCCACCGAGCGCGGCACCTTGTGATCGATCAGCCACCGGGTCGGGGGAACGAGGAAGGTCGCGAGGACGATCGCCGCGAAGACCGGCAGCACGACGAGGTAGAGCTTCCCCATTCCCCACGCGAGGACACCGAGGACGGCCATGACGGTGAGCAGGCGCCACGCCCACGATCCGCTCACCCGCAGCCACGACGGGACCGACCGCGACGGCCCGTCGCTGTCTGCCCGCACCTCAACCCTCCGCGATGCCTGTGGTTCGTCCCCGGGGAGGCTATCAAGCGGGGGTTTGAACAGGAGCCTTGTGTCCAGGGGCCGAAGCGGAGGAGGTTGCGGCCACCGGACGGGCGGCTAGCGGTGCACTCGCAACCACGACGGCGGCGTGAGTCCTCGATAGGGTCGCCTCGAGCCCGTCGCTCCTCCCCCACCGGCAATGGCGATCAAAGCGAGAGGCCATGGTGCGCAACGAGATCGAGCGATATGACCTCGAGGCGCTCCGGGGCGCGGTCGCCTACCAGCGCTGGGTGGTCGACTCCTTCGCTCCGGTCCTACGTGGTCGAGTGGCCGAGGTCGGCGCCGGAATCGGGAACTTCACGCGCTGGATCGCCCCGCACGCCGAGAACGTCGTCGCCTTGGAGACGGACCCGGAGATGTGCGCCGCCATACGCGAGCTCGGAATCGAAAACGTCGAGGTGGTGCAGGGGCGACTCGAACTCTACGCCTTCACGGCGAACTCTCGTTTCGAAGGCGCCGTCCTCATCGACGTTCTTCAGCTCTACAAGGACGACACGGCCGCCATCCGCGCCGCTGGTCGCCTGCTGCGGGTCGGAGGCCACCTCTGTGCGCTCGTCCCCGCTCATTCCTGGCTCTACGGCTCGCTGGACGATCGTTACGGGCACTACCGCCGCTACGACAAGGAGCGGATGGTGAAGCTGTTCGACTCGGCCGGCCTGGTGGTGGAAGAGCTGCGCTACTTCAACCCTCTGGGCGCACTGGCCTGGCTGGCCGCAGCCCGGATGGCGCGCCGTCCTCGCCTCGACCCGATGCTCGTCCGCCTCTCGGAGCGGGTATTCGTCCCGGCCAGCAGACTCCTGGAGGGGACGGTGAAGCCCCCGTTCGGCCAGAGCCTGCTGGCTGTGGGTCGCCTGCGCTGAAGCGAATTCCCTCCGCCGGCTGGTGACGTCAGGCCTGCTGCGACTGCTCGCCGTTCCGTTCCGGGCGGCCGCCACCCTCGCGGTCGCGCATCTCCAGTGTGCGCTCGAGCCGCGCAGCCAGGTCTGGATTGGCTTCCAGCAGCGCTTGGAAGGAGTCCTTCGGTAGGACGAGGAGCTCGGTCTCCTCGCTCGTCACGGCACTCTTCGAGTGGGTCACCTCTTCGAGCAGGGCGTTTTCGCCGAAGTAGTCGCCAGCGCCGAGCTCGGCGACTTCCCGCTCCTCACCGTCAACGGTTTCGAAGATGCGTACACGGCCCGACAGGACGATGTAGAGGGCCTCGGCGGCAGCGCCCGCCTCGAACACCGTCCTGCCCGCAGTCCAGTAGAGGTTGGCCGAGGCGCCGAGGATCTCCAGGAGGATCGGGTCATCGAGAGGGGCGAAGTTCGGCACCGCCCGCAAGGTCTTGACCAGAGTGTGACTGGCCGGTTCGCTCACGGCACCTCCTCGCACACGAACCCAGGGAGCGCACATGCGTCTCGACGAACCGCTGCCCCTCTCGCGGTCTCCCCTGCGCATCGCTCAGGTGAGCGACCTCCACTGCGGAACCCCGACCTTCAAGCCCGACCTGATGGAGTCCGTGGTCGAACGCGTCAACCGTCTCCAGCCCGATGCGGTCGTGGTGGTCGGGGACCTCACTGCCGAGGGCTACGAATGGGAATTCGACGAGGTGGCGGCGTGGCTCCGACGCTTCGACGCTACCACGCTCGTAGTATCCGGCAACCACGACGCGCGGAACCTCGGCTACGTCCACTTCGAACGTTGCTTCGGGGTCCGCTTCTGGCGCTTTCGGATGCCTTTCACAGGTGAGCGGGCGGAGCGCCTGCAGGCGGGCGGCGCGACCTTCGTCGGGGTCGACTCCTCGGAGCCCGACCTGAACGAAGGACGCATCGGTCGTGAGTGGTACGGCTGGATCCGCGATCAGTTCGATCATCCGAACGACATCAAGATCTTCGTCATCCACCACCACCTCGTCTCGATCCCCAACACCGGCCGGGAACGCAACACCGTCAGCGACGCCGGGGACCTCCTCGACGTTCTCACGGGAGCGGCGGTGGACATCGTCTTGTCCGGCCACAAGCACGTTCCGTTCTTCTGGGGGGTCAACGGCACGCTCATCTGCAACTCGGGCACGGCCTCGACCCGGCGCGTGCGGGGACTCACGCCGCCGTCCTGGAACGAGGTGGTGGTCGACGCCTCGTCCATCAAGGTGCAGGTCCACTACGAAGACGGTCGACACGGGCTGGGCATGATCCGGACCCGGGCCAACCGGGCCGCGATCCGCGAAGCGCTGTACCTCACCGATGGCTTCCGCGCCTCCAACCCCATCCCTGTCGAGTAGGAGCATGTCCCTCGCCGACCTGTCCCTGCGGATCGCTCACCTCGGGAGCATCAACTGCGGCGACCAGGCGTTCCGGGTGGAGCTCATGCGCAACGTGGTCGAGAGGGTGAACCGGTTCCAACCGGACCTCGTCGTGGTGGCCGGAGACCTCACTGCGGCCGGCTACATCTGGGAGTACGAGGCTGCGGCAGAGTGGCTCGGCCGCATCGAGGCGCCCACGCTCGTCGTCCCCGGCAACCGCGACTCGCGCAACGTCGGCTACATGCATTTCGAGCACCTGTTCGGGGAGCGCTTCTGGCGCTACCGAGCGGTCTTCGACCCGGTACGCGCGGAGCGGCTGAGGGCGAGCGGAGTCACCGCGGTAGGACTCGATTCCTCCGAGCCGGACCTCAACGAGGGGCGGGTGGGCCGCGAGTGGTACCCGTGGTTGCGCGAGCAGTTCGACGAGCCCGATGACTTCAAGCTCGTCACCCTCCACCATCACCTCGTCGCCGTTCCCGGAGGCGGCCGTACGTCGAGCGTCATCCAGGACGCAGGCGACGTCCTGCCGATTCTCGCCGATCTCCAAGTGGACATGACCCTCTCGGGACACAAGCGGGTCCCATTCTTCTGGGGGCTGAGCGGCGTGTTCATCTGCAATTCGGGGACGGCGGCCACCTGGCGGGTGCGAGGGCTCATCCCGCCGTCCTGGAACGAGTTCCGCATCGACGCGTCGACCATGAAGGTGTTCCTGCATTACCCCGATGGGCGGAGAGAGCTGTCGGCGGTGCGCACGAGGGCGTCGCGGGCGAAGCTGCGCGAAGCTTTCCACGTCACGAAGGACTTCCTGGCGACCAACCACATCTCGATCTGACC
>JBHELG010000008.1:0-25089 GCA_046263195.1 Nitriliruptorales bacterium
CGCCGAACCCTCCGAGCGCCACGGCCGTGTAGAGCTCAGGCCTATGTGTGGCCACCCAGCCGAGCGGCAGCGCGCTGAGCGCGAACCAGCAGACGACGAGCGTCACGCCGCCGAGCGCGGTCATCGCAGCTGCCGGGCCCGACGCGAACTCGACGAACAGAACCATCGGCAGCACGAAGACGGCGCCGACACGCAGGGCAGCGCGGGTCATCTCGTACTCCGCATTCGCTGCTGACACGTCTGCCTCTTGCGGCCGCGCCGATGTTACGGCTGGCGGAGGATGGGTCCGCCTGGGTCGGGTGGGGCAGGTGGCGGGTGAGCGGGGGGAGGACCGACGGAGGGTGTACGCCACCGCGCCGCCCGCCGCTCGTCCTGCACGCGACCATCCTCCTGCATCTGCAGGTAAAGCCTGTACATCCCGAGGGCAAAGCCGAGGATGAACCCCCCGACCATCAGCCACGGGTCGGTGTGAAGAACGTAGGTGTCCAACAGCCAGCCGATGCCGCCCCACACGAGAGTCGCGGTGAGCAGCTCGAGGGTCATGGCCCAGCCCGTGTCAACGTCACGCCAGAAGTCGATGCGCTCATTCGGGTCGTTGGGGGCCATAGCGGCCCGACGCTAGCAGGCATACAAGCCGCACTCCAAGCTCCGAATGGTCGGGAGAGCGTAGTCGGGACTTGGCTTGCCCAAGGCCCCGACGGAGCGGGGCGGGACAGATTATGGGCGGGAGAGCGGAGCCGGACGGGGCTTACTGACCCTTCTGGCGCCTCTGCCTTTGGGCTCGTAGAGCAACGAACCCGACCGGGTGCTCGTCGCGGGTCCGGTCGAGGCCGGTGTAGGTGATGATCGCCCCACCGGCCGCCAGCACGCCGACAGCGACCAGTACGGCGACCGGTGGAAAGTAGGTCATCCCTACCGCCCCGAATGCCACGACGGCGGACCAGTAGTAGAGGGTCAGCACCGCACGGCGATGACCGACACCGAGTTGAAGCAGCCGGTGATGGACGTGGCCCCGGTCAGCCGTGGCGATCGACCGCTGGTGGTAGAGGCGCCTTCCGACCGCGAATGCCGTGTCGAGAAACGGGATCGCGAACACGAATACGGGGATGAAGAGCGGTATCACCCCGGCGAAATCTCCGTAGCTCGGGTCAGTGGTACGCCCGACGAAAGCGACCCCGCTCGAGGCGAGGAGGAGCCCAAGAAGCATCGCACCCGTATCGCCCATAAAGATCTGGGCAGGATGGAAGTTGTGGCGGAGGAACCCCACCGCCATACCCGCGAGTGCGGCGGCGACGAGCGTCGCCGAGGTCGGGGCGGCCTCCGCGATACCCCGCGCCTCCGATCCGTAGGCGAAGCTGAAGAATGCGACCGCCGCGATCGCGACGACTCCCGCCGCGAGCCCGTCCAGGCCATCGATGAAGTTCACCGCGTTCACCATGGAGACGACGACGAGCACGGTGAGCGGCACCCCGAGGGCGGGAGAGAGCACGACCACGCCGATACCGGGGATCCAGGCGTATACGAGTTGGATGCCGAGCAGGACCGGGGGAAGCGCCGCGAGGATCTGCCCGGCGAGCTTTGCCGGAGGTGACAGACCCAGGACGTCGTCGAGGACTCCCACGCCGGTGATGACGAGCGCGCCGAGCACGAGCCCGAGGGGCTCGGATGTTGCCCGGAACACCGGCCCGAACACCTCCTCGGTCCCAGGTCCCGCGCCGTCCAGGCCGAGTGCGACCGCGATGCGAGCCACGGCGAGTGCGCCGAGGAAGCCCGCGAGCATGGCGAGCCCTCCGAGCCTTGGCACCTCGTGGGCGTGCACCTTGCGAGGATCGCCAGGCCGGTCAACCGCGCCTATCTGGTGCGCGATGCGGGCTACGAAGGGGGTCGTCAGCGTTGTCACGCCCGCAGCGGTGAGGAAGACCACGAAGAAGGGGAGCACGGCGGAACGTCAACTCACGGCGGAGCCGCCGGGGAGCGAGTATGGCCGGTAGTTCTCGAGCAGTTCTGCTACCTCGGCGCGCACCAGGGAGCGTTCGTTGTCATCGCCTGTGATGGCCCGGGCCATGAGACCGGCGATGGAGCGCATCTCCCGTGGTCCCATGCCGGTCGTGGCGACAGTCGACGTCCCCAGTCGGACACCGGAGGCGACGGCCGGCGGGTTGGGGTCGAAGGGGATCGCATTCTTGTTCAGCACGATCCCCGCGGCATCGCAGCGGGACTCGGCCTCCGCGCCGGTCACACCCTTGTCGCTGACGTCAGCAAGGACCACATGGGTGTCGGTGCCACGTGAGATGATCCTGAAACCCTCCTCGGCGAGGCCATCTGCGAGTGAGCGCGCGTCGTCGAGGACGCGCTGCGCATATTCCTTGAAGGAGGGCTCCATGGCCTCCTTGAGGCACACGGCCTTCGCGGCGATCACGTGCTCGAGCGGCCCGCCCTGGGTGCCCGGGAACACGGCCCGGTCTATTGCACGGCCCCAATCCTCTCTGCAGGCGATGATCGCCCCTCGTGGTCCTCGCAGCGTCTTGTGGGTCGTGAACGTCACGATGTCCGCATACGGCACGGGGTTGGGGTGGACACCGCCGGCCACCAGGCCGATGAAGTGCGCTGCGTCGACGAGCAGCACGGCCCCGACCTCGTCAGCGATCGACCGGAAGGATTCGAAGTCGAGCACACGTGGATATGCGCTCCATCCCGCAACCAGAAGCTTGGGGCGGTGTTGGAAAGCGAGCGCACGAACCTCGTCCATGTCGACGCGCTCGTCTTCACGGCGCACCCCATAGTGGACCACGTCGAACCATTTGCCGGAAAAGTTGATGCGCATGCCGTGGGTGAGGTGACCGCCGTGGGCCAGGGACATGGCGAGGATCTTTTCTCCAGGCTCAGCGACGGCGAAGTAGGCGGCGAAGTTCGCCGAGGCCCCGGAATGCGGCTGCACGTTGGCATGGTCAACCCCGAACAGCTCCTTGACCCGGTCGATTGCGAGCTGCTCGGCCCGATCGACAACCTCGCAGCCGCCGTAGTACCGCCGGCCTGGGTAGCCCTCCGCGTATTTGTTCGTCAGCACTGACCCGTTGGCAGCGAGCACCGCGGGACTGGCGAAGTTCTCGCTTGCGATGAGCTGGAGCTTCGCTCGCTGCCGCTCGAGCTCGTCGAGCAGGACCTGGGCGATGTCCGGATCGGTTTCGCGCAGCGCGTCGAAGTCCGGCCCCCAGAACGTCGTCATGATCTTCTCGTGGGTGCAGCTCCTGCCGCGGTGATGATCTTCACTGCAATCACGGCCAATAGCTCCCGCCCGGGGATTTGCTGCCGTTCCGACTGGGCGCACTGTAGCGGCCCCCAGTGATCTCCCGCCCGCAGGCGGCAAGCTTCGCTCCCCCGCCCGGTCATCTTCCGCCCGCACCAGCGAGCTTCGCTCGCCCGCCCGGTCCGGTTCGGGGTGAAGGAGATTCAGCCCGCCGGGGAGACGTCGGGACCCGAACGCTCTTCGTGCGCGACTGTCATGACCTCGTTCATGGGCAGGTCGCCCTCGCGGATGACCAGGGGGTCGCCACGGGTGAGATCAACGATCGTGGAGGGGGACGCGCCCCGGCGCGGTCCGTCGTCCACGTAGACCTCGACCTCGTCACCGAGTGCGTCCCGAGCAGTCGCGATGTCGTGTGCGGCAGGTTGACCGGACCGGTTCGCACTCGTGACCGCGAGCGGTCCCACCGCCCGGATAACCTCCAGCGCCACCTCGTCGAGCGGCATGCGCACCGCAACGGTTCCTGCGCTGTCGCCCAGGTCCCAGGCCAGGGTTTCTCGCGCGGGCAACACGATCGTGAGCGGCCCCGGCCAGTACGTGCCCATGAGCCGTTCGGCCACCACAGGAACCTCCGCTGCAACGGCGTCCACCTGAGCGATGGAGTGGACGAGAACCGCCAGAGGAGAGCTGCGCGAGCGGGCCTTTGCCAGAAAGATGCGTGCGGTGGCGGCGGGATTGAAGGCGTCGGCCGCCACCCCGTACACCGTGTCCGTCGGCAGGACGACGAGGTGGCCTGCCCCGAGAGCGGCAGCGGCGCGGGCCACCGCGCCCACCCGGTCGATGCCGGCGTCGACGACGACCGTCACGAGCTCACTCCCTCCCCCTTCCGTCGTCCTCTCGGGTCAGGCCTGGTACCCCGCTCTACCAAGTCTCCGCTCCCCCGCCTGAGCCTCAGCGGAGAAGGGACGCCACAACGAACCGAGGGCGACCAGCCAGGTCGGCGGCGACCCTGACGTCGTCGTAGCCGGTCAATGTCGCGCGGGCAGCGACCTCGGCCGCACGAGTCTCGGCGACTTCGAGCAGGAGCACTCCACCCACCCGAAGCCACTCGCGGGATCCGGTGAGGAGCCGATCGGATATCGCGTGCCCGGCGTCCCCGGCGACCAGGGCGAGGTGCGGGTCGTGGTCGCGGACCTCCGGAGGGCAAGCCACGAACTCAGCCTGCGTGAGGTAGGGCGGGTTGGCCACGATCACGTCAACCTCGCCGCGCAACTCGAGGGGAACCGGGGCGAGCAGGTCACCGACCAGAATGTCGCAGGTGGCGCGGGTGGCGAGGCCGCCGGCGACTGTCAAACGTGTCAGGTTCTCGCGGGCGAGTGTGGCCGCGGCCGGGTCCAGGTCTGTCGCGATCACGCGGGCACCTGCCACCTCGTGCACCACAGAGAGAGCGATCGCACCGCTCCCGGTGCACGCTTCGACGATGACCGCCCGACCATTCTCGTCTGCGGCGGCGCGGGCACGGAGAATGGCGACCTCGGCGAGCACCTCGGTCTCTGGCCGGGGGACAAACACCCCTGGCCGGCAGACAAGGGTCAGGTGCCGGAAGCCGACCTCGCCGGTGATGTGCTGGAGGGGGACGCGGAGGGCGCGGAGAGCGACCAGCCGCCCGAGGTCATCGAGACGCCCGGGCGCCACCGCAGCTGTCGCAGCGGTCCGGAGGGTGGCAGGGGAGAGACCGAGGGCATGCCGCGCGAGGCTGAAGGCGTCCGCCTCGGGACTGTCGACTCCGGCGGCGGCGAGGGTACGGCCGTGAGCGCGGATGACGTCCACGAGGCGAGGTTGATGGTCTTCCTCACGCCTCCGTCGTCGTCCAGGAGCCCTCCACCTGGCCTCCGTGGTCGTCTTCAACGCTACCACCCGCCTCCGGCGCTGAGACCCCTCCTCTACCACCGGCGGCTACCCGAGACCTCACCTGCGTCCGTGGATACGCCTGGTCGGCGGCAAGTCAGGCCACATCCTCCTGGTCAGTTCCTGCCGCGTCCTGGTCAGCGCCACCAGTCCCGGTCGCGTCCCCGCCCGCCTGACCGCTCCTGCGGTCTCCCGCCTCCTGATTCGTCCCGCCCGCCTCCGGACCGGTCTTGGGCAAGCCAAGACCACTCCTCCGGTCTCCCCCCTCGGAGGCGGTGAGAAATTCGGCCCGCTCGGCCTGGACGAGGGCGTCGACCAGCGCGTCGATCTCTCCCTCGAGGATGGCCGGCAGGTTGTGAACGGTCAGCCCTATGCGGTGGTCGGTCACGCGGCTCTGGGGAAAGTTGTAGGTGCGGATCTTCTCACTGCGCTCCGCCCCTCCGATTTGGCCCTTCCGGTTCTCGGCACGCTCTTGAGCCGCTCTCTCCTGCTCGATCTGAAGGAGCCGCGACCTCAGGATCCGCAGCGCCTTCTCGCGGTTCTGGTGCTGCGACTTCTCGTCCTGGCAGGAAACCACGAGCCCGGTCGGTAGATGCGTGATCCGAACGGCCGAGTCCGTTGTGTTCACACTCTGCCCGCCGGGACCGGACGAACGGTAGACGTCGAGACGCAGGTCCGCAGGGTCGATCGTGACGTCGACTTCTTCGGCGGCTGGAAGCACCGCGACGGTGGCGGTCGAGGTATGGATGCGCCCTTGCGACTCGGTCTGCGGCACCCGCTGGACGCGATGGACCCCGGATTCGTGTTTCAGGCGCGAATAGGCGCCCCGCCCTTTCACCTCGAACGTGACCTCCTTCACGCCCCCGACGCCCTGCTCCGAGACCGCCATCACCTCCGTATCCCAGCTCCGCCGCTCCGCGTAACGCTCGTACATGCGCCACAGGTCAGCAGCGAACAGGCCCGCTTCATCCCCACCGGTGCCGGCGCGAATCTCCACGATGACATGCCTGTCATCGCTCGGGTCGCGCGGCAGCAGGAGGTCGTGGAGCCGCCCCTCGAGGTCGACACGACGACGAGCGAGCTCAGCCACCTCCGCGCGCATCAGCTCGCGGTCCTCTCCGGTGGCATCGCGGGCCATCTCGTTCGCGACCTCGAGGTCGTCCAACACCTGACGGTAGGAGCGGTAGGTCGCGACTATTTCAGCAAGGTCTGCGTGACGTTTGGCCACCTGGGCATAGCGCTGTCCATCCCTCAGCAGGGCCGGATCGGCGAGCTGCCGCTCGAGGTCGACATAAGCGGCCTCGAGAGCCTCCAGACGTTCGAACATCGCGCTCCTCCGGCCCGGGGCGGCCCGAATGTGGCTATCAGGTCCCGTCGCTGCCGCCCCGCTCGCGCTGCGAGCTCTCGAGGGGACTATTCAGGGGCGTAACCTCGTCGACTCCTTGGACGACCGCGCTCGGGAGGCTGGCCGTGCGTCCGACGAGGTCGTGTTCGGGAACGATGGCCTCGAAGGCCCGTATGGCGACTTCGATCTGGTCGCTCGTAGGCCGACGGGTCGTGATCCGCTGTAGCCACAATCCTGGCTGCATGAGGGCTCGGACCAGCCAGAGGTCATCCCGCGTCGCTCCGAGGCGGATGCCCTCATAGGCGAGCCCCGCGACCAGAGGGAGCAACACGATCCGGAGTATGACATGGTAAGCGACCGCTGACAGCCAGCCGCCGCCGCTGGGCGCCGGCACGGCGAGGCCCGCGAGCGAGTAGACGAGGAGGGCGAGCACCATGACGATGACGAGAAAGTTCGTGCCGCAGCGGACGTGTAGGGTCGAGTAGCGGTCGACGGCGTCGGGTTCGAGGGTCTCTCCGTGCTCCCAGGCGGCGATCGTCTTGTGCTCTGCACCGTGATAGGCGAAGACGCGCCGGATGTCGGCGAGCAGTGCGATCGCGGACAGGTAGGCGAGGAACAGCGCTATGCGCAGCACTCCTTCGACCAGGTGATACACGAGGCCGTCTCCGAGCGCGTCACGGGCCAGGCTCAGCACCGCGTTCGGTAGCACGATGAAGACGCCGATGAAGAAGACGAGGGCGAGCAGCAGGCCTCCGCCGAGGGTGCGCCCGTCGAGTGGCTGCTCGTCTTCGGGCACCGCCTCACGGGCGGCGATGCCGAGTGCGCGAATCCCGATCGCGAGGGCGTCGAAGAGCGCGAACACCCCTCGCATGAGCGGCCGCTTGAAGATCGGGTGCCGCTCGGTGAAGTCGGAGACCTTGTGTCTCTCACAATAGATCTCGCCCGATGGACGGCGCACGGCCACAGACCAACTGTCGGCGCCCCGCATCATGACGCCTTCGATGACCGCCTGCCCGCCGTAGTAGTGGGGTGCGGCTTCGCCGGGCCTTCTGGGATGCGGGCTGTCGGGGCGGCGACCCTCTTCTTCCACTGGTCCCCTTCCATGACGTCGAGGTTCTGAAGGGCTGCGATGGCTGGCCAGCAGAGTCGTGTCCCGCCCTAGCGCTTCGAGACCTTGCCCCTCTTCGTTGCGGTAGTCCGCTTCTCTTCGGTCTTCGCCAACCGCCTCTGGAAGCGGTCGACACGACCACCCGTGTCCACGAGCTTCTGCTTGCCGGTGTAGAAGGGATGGCACTCCGAGCAGAGCTCGACATGAATCTCCGGTTTGGTCGCGCGAGTCTCGAAGCGATTGCCGCACGAACAGTGCACGGTCGCGAACACGTATTCGGGGTGGATTCCCTGTCTCATGGGTCTGCCTTGTCTAGATCCTGTGTGCGGAAAGGGGGCGCCTCCGGGCAGCAGAAGCTGTTCACCCGTGCCGGGGCCTGCTCTGTCGCAACCCACGTATCCAAGGAGCCTCTGGGGTGAACCCCCAGCCGTCAACCCAGGTTCGACTTCTGGATGAGCTGGAGGAACTGCTCGTTGCTTCGCGTCGCTCGGAGCTTGTCGATGAGCAGCTCGAGAGAAGCCCCGCCTTCGAGCGACGCAAGCACTCTACGCAGCTTCCACACCGCCTCGAGCTCGGCCGCGGAGAGCAGCAGCTCCTCCTTGCGGGTCCCGGACGATTCGATGTCGACCGCTGGGAAGATCCGCTTCTGCTCGAGCTTGCGGTCCAACCGCAGCTCCATGTTTCCGGTGCCCTTGAACTCCTCGAAGATCACCTCGTCCATCTTCGACCCGGTCTCGACGAGAGCGGTGGCGATGATGGTGAGGGACCCTCCCTCCTCGATATTGCGGGCAGCGCCGAAGAACCGCTTGGGTGGGTAGAGCGCAGCCGAGTCGACGCCGCCGGAGAGGATACGGCCCGAAGCGGGCGCGGCGAGGTTGTAGGCCCGGGCGAGCCTGGTGATCGAGTCGAGCAGAACGACGACGTCGCGACCGCGTTCGACGAGGCGCTTCGCCCGCTCGATGGTGAGTTCAGCCACCTGAGTGTGGTCGTCGGCGGGACGGTCGAAGGTGGACGAGATCACCGTCCCCTTCGTCGACCGTTCGAAGTCCGTGACCTCCTCCGGTCGCTCGTCCACAAGCAGCACCATGAGATCCACCTCGGGGTTGTTCGTCTCGATGGCGTTGGCGAGCTGCTTGAGGATCGTGGTCTTGCCTGCTTTGGGGGGCGAGACGATGAGGCCGCGTTGTCCCTTGCCGACGGGTGCGATCATGTCGACGATTCGCATCGCCACGGGTGCGGCGGGTGTTTCGAGCCGAAGCCGCTCACGCGGGAAGTAGGGCGTGAGGTCCTTGAAGTCGACCCGATGCGGTGGGTTCTCCTGAGTCAGCTCACCCTCGACGCTGTCGACCCGAAGGAGCGCTGGGAACTTGTCGTTGCCCTTGTTGTGTCGAATCGGGCCGGCGACTCGGTCTCCACGCCGCAGGCCATAGCGGCGCACGAGCGACTGGCTCACGTAGACGTCCTTGGGACCGGCGAGGTATCCCGTGACGCGGAGGAACCCGTAGCCTTCGGGGAGCAGGTCGAGGATCCCCTCCCGGACCTCGAGCTCGCTGGCGTCCTCCATCGTCGTGCCGTCACGGCCCTTGCGACGACGATCACGCTTGCTGCGGCGGCTCGTGGCTACCTGGGACTGCAGTCCTCCCGCTCGGGAGCGAGTGCGCTCACGCTGCCGCTCCGGCTCCTCCGTGCCCTCCTCGTAGGGTTCGCCCTCGCCGTCGCGGGCCTGCTCGACGATGTCGTCGTTCCCCCCGCTGCCACTCTCTTCAGAGCGCTGCGCGCGTTGCAGTTGCTCACGCATCAAGTCAGAGCTTGCTTCGCTCTCGTCTCGGCTGGTTGGGGGCGAGTCAGGGACATCATCGTGTTGCATGCGACGCTCACCATTCGTGGCTGGAGCTTCGCTGCCCATGATGAGATCGATGAGCTCGGCCTTCTTGAGCCTCTGGAAGCTGCGTAGCTCCAGCGTGGAAGCAATCTGCCGCAGCTCCGAGAGAGCCTTGCGCTCGAGTAGTGTGCGATCCATGAGGTTCTTTCCTGTTGCGTGCCGCCACGGTCACTCTGACTGGAGCTGGCAGCTTTCGCGTCTCTGGTGGGGTCCCGCCCTCCCGGCGCTGCGCACCGGCGGTCATGCCCGGGAGCCGACACGGCCGCCGGGCCTTCATGAACTGGGCCGACCTTCCTGTGAACTCAGCGGGGACAATTTGGCGTCCGGCCCCGGCGACGCGGGGGACGCCCCCGCACCCCCGGCTCGAGCTGGTCCGTCCTCGAGCGCCGGCCCGGCCCGGTCGGCTGGCGCCTCATCAACTGAAACCCGTGATCGGAGGGCCTCCTGGTACGCAGACCAGTCCGAGAGGAACCGCTCGAGGCCCGCGTCTGTCAGTGGATGCTTCACGATCTGCCGGAAAACGTGGTAAGGCATGGTGGCGACGTCAGCACCGGCTAGCGCCGCCTGCACGACATGCTGTGGGGATCGCAGCGACGCCGCGAGCACGTTCGTGGCGTAGCCCTGAACCCGAAAGATCTCACAGATCTCCGACAGCAGGCCCATCCCATCACTGGCTACGTCATCGAGACGCCCCAGGAAGGGAGAGACGTAGGTCGCACCCGCTCTCGCAGCGAGAATGGCCTGAGTCGACGAGAAGCACAACGTTACGTTCGTCCTGATCTCTTCCCGAACCAGCTGTTTCGTCGCCGCAAGTCCCTCAGGGGTGAGTGGCACCTTCACGACGACGTTGGGGGCGACCTCCGCCAGCCGGCGTCCTTCTTGGAGCATCCCCTCGGTGTCGGTGGCCACCACCTCAGCGGAAACCGGTCCGTTCACCTCGGCGCAGATCTCCTTGATGATGCTCAGGAAGTCCCCGCCCGCCTTGCCTGCCAGCGTGGGGTTCGTCGTCACCCCGTCGAGTACACCCCAGCGGTTGATCTCGGCGATCTGCTCGATCTCGGCAGTATCCAGGAACAACTGCATCGAAGCTCGTCTCCCCTGGTCGGACCTACGTTCGATGAGCGAACGCCTTCTCCACGATCGCGAACGCCGCTTCGACCGTGGCCTCGGGGGTCGTCGCATACACCATCGGGACTCCCTGCTCCTCGGCTCTGCGGATCACCTCCGCTTGGATCCGGCGAATCTCATCGAACCGCTTCAAGTAGCGCTGGGGCGGCCTACTCGGAGTGCCGTGCGATCGGGCTACGAGGTAGGACTGGTGCGCATCGACGTCTTCGACAGCGACGACGATCCGTACGGTGATGGCCTCACGCTCATCCGGGAGATCGATGGCACCCGGTACGAGGTGGACGCCCTCCACAATGATATCGGTTCCTTCGACGAGTGCACGCCTCATCAGCGCCCTTATGCCGCCCGCCACCGCCCGCACCTGCTGGTTGAACCCGGCGACGACCGGGTCCACTCCGGGAACGTCACTCTTCGCCTCGAGCTCCCGGTCCGTCTGCTCCTCACCCTGCTCGAGGCCATCGAGCTTGCCGGCTTCAAAAGTCGACACCCCAAGCTCAGGTCTACCTTCCAGTTCGAGAGCGCTTCGCAGCACCTCCCGGATGATGTCGGTGCTTATCACCCGAACGACCTCGAGTCGCCGGGCAAGGCCTTCCGCGACCGTCGATTTGCCGACGCCCGTGGCACCCCCCACCAGCACGAACCGGGGGCGGTGGGGGCGCGGAGCGGAGATCATCGGGGCGGTGCCTCACTCAGCCGTCGTCGACGTCCAATCGTGCCTGGGACGCCAGCCTGGCCGGGCCTGATCGAGTGGGAAAACCCGGAGGGAGGCGGTTGGCATGTGACCACGGCGTGCGCCGCGAGGTTAGGGACTTCCCCCTTTGTTGAGCAAGGTGGCGTGTCGAAGGAGGTCAAAGACCCGACCCCGGAAGTGTGCGCAGCCCGGCGAGGTCCCAACGCAAGAACCTCACGGAAAAGCCATTGGCCGCACCGATATGGGCGCAGCGCTGACGGGACGCGGGGTCTCGCCTCGCGATGGCTGCGCAGACCGAGGGCCCGGCGCCGGACAGCCAGGCATGGATGCCTGCCGCCCGAAGTTCAGCGACGAGGGCGCCGGTGGCGGCCAAAGCGGTCAATCGAGGTGGCTCGTGAAGTCGGTCACCGGAGAGTTCAGGGGCGACCGGCCACATGCCGAGGAGGGCGACAAGAACATGGCCAGCACGAGCAGCCTGATCGATGACTTCGTCACGGGTGAGAGAGTCAGGGAGAACAGCGCGGGCGGCGCTGGTGGCTTGCCGTTGCGCCGGCAAGAAGATCACCGGGACGAGGCGGGCGTGTGGCTGGGCACGCCGGACGACGAGCTCGCCGCGGTCGCTGCGTCCAGCGCAGACGAGTCCCCCGAGCACCGCGGGCGCGACGTTGTCAGGGTGGCCCTCGATTTCCGCTGCGAGACGCACGAGATCGAGGTCTCCGACGGGCAGCTGACAAACCGCCCGGGCCAGTGCCAGACCTGCGACGATGGCTGCGGAGGAGGAGCCGAGGCCACGCTCGAGTGGGACGGCGCTTCGGGTGCTGATGACGACGTCCGGCAGCGGCACTCCCGCCTCCTCGCACAGCACTCGGAACGAGCGCCAGAGGAGGTTGCGGTCATCGCTGGGCAGCTCGCCGGCCCCCTCCCCTTCGGACAGGACCCGTTCGCGTCGTCCATTCCGAGGCTCCGCGACAGCCTCGAGATGAAGAGCGAGCGCGGCGCCGAAGGCGTCGAAACCGGCCCCCAGGTTGGCGGTCGTGGCTGGAGTGCGGACAGCCCTCACGCCACCCGAGGGTGAGGGGCTTGCTCCCGCAAGTCGGGGGCTCATGCTCGGCCTCCCACCTCGATTACTCCGCTCGTTCGGCTTGGAGGGGAGCGAGCAGGTCAGACTCGACCTCGGGCGGGTGCAGAGGGTCCTCGGTTCCGCGCCACAGGTCCCGGGTCCAGCTGAGCCAACTCACACCGTAGATGAGGGCAAGAGCAGCGAGGCCGAACGAGGCGGCCTCGAGCCCGAAGGCCTCGGCGAAGCCGGCAGCCAGGAGTCCTGACACCCCGATCGCGAATGTCGCTAGGCCGAAGTCGAGGCTCATGATCCGGCCTCGCACGGAATCAGGAGCCGTCAGCTGCAAGCCGTACGTGGACAGGACCCATTGCGCGCCCCCGCCAGCGTGGGCTACCGCAACGCAGACCACAGTCGCGGGTAGGCCATTCGCAAAGGGCAGGAAGGCGTAAGCAGCACCGTAAGAGACGATCGCCAGCCCACAGAGGGCGACCTGTCGCCGACCGTCACCACGGGTAACCGCCCGGGCGAGGAAGGGGCCGATGAGCGCCCCGAACCCGCGTGCCGCTAACAGCAGGCCGATGCCCTGGTCTCCGGCACCGAAACGCATGGCCGCGTAGGCGGGCAGAAGTCCAACGATTCCGTTGCCCACTCCGACCCCGACTTTCGTGACCATGAAAGCACGGACCAGCTTGCGTCCCCGGGCGAAATGCCACACCTCCCCGAGGTGGGTCAGGACGCTCGCCCTCTGTGGGATGGGGCCCGATCGGAAGGAGCGGTGGATGCGCAGTATGAGGACTGCAGAGACCAGGAAGGTCAGCGCGTCGATGGCGAAGCTTGCCTCACGACCGAATAGTGCCGTGAACACACCACCAAGCGCCGCCCCGACGAACAGCATGGAGCCCCATACGCCGGACAGCGCTGCCTGAGCGAGCGAGAGGTCTTCTTTGTCAACGAGGTTGGGCAAGACTGCCGAAGTGACCGGCGCGAAGAATGCTGACAGGGCGGAAATGAGGGCGACGCACAGATACGCCAGCCAGACCTGTCCCAGGGCCGCCACCGAGATGAGGGCGAGGGCTGGCAGGATGCGCAGAAGGTCCGCTGCCACCATGAGACGACGGCGGTCCACCCGATCGGCAACCACTCCGGCGACAGGCGAAAGCAGGAAGATCGGGAGCACGTTCGCGGCGAAGACCACCGCCGTGGAGCTTTCCCGGCCCGTCATTGCGATGACGAGGCCGCTGACCGCCACGAAGCTGAACCAGTCCCCACCCAGGGAGACAACGGCGGCCAGGAAGAGCCGGCGGAAATCCGGGTTACGTCGCAGGAGCTTGATGAGCTCGCCCAGCTGCAGCCGGGCTCGGCCGCCTGCCTGTGGACGCCACCGCCGGGGGCCTCGTGTTCCACCCCTCCCCCGGTTGAGGTGCGGTCGCCCCATCTTGTCGACGTCTCTCGAACGGGCCTCCAAGGGTTCAGGCGAGGTCGAGCAGCTCGGCGGCCCGATCGACGTCGGCAGGGATGACCGGAGGCTGCGCCGCGCCGGCGATGGCCCAGTCGGGATCTTTCAGCCCGTGCCCGGTCAGGATGCAGACCACGGTCATGCCCGCCTCGAGGTCGCCGGCTTCCCGAAGTTGGAGCAGTCCCGCGATCGAGGCCGCGGAAGCCATCTCGACAAACACTCCCTCGAGCGCGGCCGCGCGGTACGCGTTCAGAATGTCCCGGTCCGTTACGGCGCGGATGGAGCCGCCAGACTCCTCGGCGGCCGCCACCGCCTGCTTCCACGAGGCCGGATTGCCGATGCGAATGGCGGTGGCGATGGTGGTGGGATGCTCAATGGGACGGCCCATCACGATGGGGGCGGCCCCAGCCGCCTGGTAGCCGCGCATGACCGGTAACCGGTCGAGGAGCCTGTCGGCGTAGTACTCGCGGTAGCCGCGCCAGTAGGCGGTGATGTTGCCGGCGTTGCCTACGGGCATGACGTGGACGTCTGGGGCCCGGCCGAGTTGATCGCAGACCTCCCAGGCACCTGTCCGCTGACCGTCGATGCGGTGGGGGTTGAGACTGTTGACGAGGTGCACGGGATAGGTGTCGTCGAGGGTCCGGCAGATCTCGAGGGCAAGGTCGAACGTGCCTTCGATCTGAATGACGCGGGCACCGTGCACGAGTGCTTGGGCAAGCTTCCCGAGAGCGATCTTGCCCTTCGGAACCAGAACCCCGCACAGGAGACCGGCTTTCGCGGCATAGGCAGCAGCTGAAGCTGAAGTGTTGCCAGTGGAGGCGCAGATGACAGCCTCAGCTCCTTCTTCGACCGCCTTCGAAATGGCGAGGGTCATACCTCGGTCCTTGAAGGAACCCGTCGGGTTGACTCCCTCGAGTTTCAGGTAGACGTCGCAGGCGGTCCGTTCGCTGAGACGTTCTGATCGCACGAGGGGCGTGCCACCCTCGCCCAGAGAGACAATGGGCGCATCGGACGCGAACGGCATGCGGTCGCGGTATTCAGCGATGACGCCCCGCCACACGTGGGGCCGCGCGCCCGACGGAGGACCCGAGCCGTAACCCTCGTCCTCCGTCTCCGCCGGTGCTGGGCCCCCAGACCGAGGGGAAGGGTCCACTCCCTCAGCTTGTCGCCGCATACTCGTGCCCGCCTGGACGGGTGTCTTTCCGCTCACGTGGTCATCTCCGTCGCTGTCCTGGGCGGTCTTGCCGCGGTCGTCGCTGCGCAAAGACCCGCTCCAGCTCCAAGACAGCTCCTCTCGCGTCGCTCCGATGTCGCTGCGCTCACGAGAGGGCCTCGGACTCGACGCGCAGGACGTTCGCGACGGAGCGGACCCCAGGCGTGCCCACCAGGTCGACAACGGTCCCCTGGAGGTTGCGCTCCAGCGCCCGGTGGGTCACGAGTACGAGCTGGGCCGTGTCTCCGTGGCCCTCCTGCCACACCTGGCTGATGGAGACGTTGTGGTGGCCGAAGACGCCGGCAACACCCGCGAGGACACCGGGACGGTCCTCCACGTCGAGCAGCAGCTCGTACTGCGTTTCGAGGTTGTCGATCGAACGCAGCCGCTTCGTGCGGTGGTGGGATTCGCGTGGACCCCGTGACTCCTGCAGGAGGTGGCGAGCGACGTGTATGACGTCGCCGACGACTGCGGATCCGGTCGGGGCCGAGCCTGCTCCCCGCCCGTAGAACATGAGCTCGCCAGCATGGTCTGCCTGCACGAAGATCGCGTTGAAGCTGTCCCGCACGGCCGCCAGAGGATGCGCCGCGGGTACGAAGGCAGGGTGCACCCGAACCGCGACTTCACTGTCGTTCTCGCTCGCGATGGCCAGGAGCTTCACGGCGTAACCGAGACGAGCGGCGACGCGGATGTCGGCAGCGGTAACCGCCTCGATCCCTTCACGATAGACGTCGTCAGCGGTCACTCGGGTGTCGAAGGCGAGCGAGGCGAGGATGGCGCACTTCGCCGCCGCGTCGTGGCCACCGACGTCAGCGAAAGGATCGGCCTCGGCGTAGCCGTGCCGCTGCGCTTCGGCCAGGGCCTCGGAGTATGTGGCGCCGTCTTCGGTCATGCGCGTGAGGATGTAGTTCGTCGTGCCGTTGAGGATTCCGACCACCCGCCTGATGTGATCGCCGGCGAGGGACTCCTTCAGCGGCTTGATGATCGGTACTGCTCCTGCGACTGCAGCTTCGTACTGAAAGTCCACACCGGCGGCTCCGGCGATGTCGAACAACTCGGGGCCTTCGTGGGCGACGAGTTCCTTGTTGGCGGTCACGACCGGCTTGTGACCGGTGAGCGCCCTCCGTACGAGCTGACCCGCCGGGTCCCGACCGCCCATGACCTCGACGACGACGTCGACGTCGTCAGCGTCGACGATGGCCGATGGGTCGGACGTGAAGGCGTCGGGGAGGAGGGGCAGGTCGCGGTGACGACTGGGGTCACGGACGGCGACGCGGACGACCTCGAGCTTCGCGCCGGTGCGGGCCGCGATGTCGTCAGCTTGGGACTGCAGGATCCGCACCACCCCTCCACCGACCACACCGCAGCCGAGCAGGCCGACCCGGATCGCCCTGTTCACGGCAACCCTCCCGCTCGCCTCGTCCAAGGGGGTAGCGCACCCTCTTTTCGGACCGAGCCTACCGGGTACGCCGCCGGACCCCTTCCGCCCACGGCCTCAGGCGCTCGGGCGGGAAGAAGTGGGCCGAATGGCACAGCGATCGCGACGCTCAGCCGAGCAACTGGCGGAGAACGTAGCGGAGGATGCCACCGTGCTTGAGGTAGGCGGCTTCCATGGGCGTCTCGACCCGTGCGAGGACCTCGAACGATCTCCCGTCCGCATGAACCGACAGGGTCGCGCCCGGCTCGACGTCTGCGATCCCGCGCACGTCGTAGGTCTCGTGCCCGGTCAGTCCGAGGGCCTCGACCGAGTCTCCAGGCTGGAATTGCAGTGGCAGGACCCCCATGCCGACGAGGTTCGAGCGGTGGATGCGTTCGAAGCTCGCGGCGATGACCGCTCTGACCCCGAGCAGTGCGGTGCCCTTCGCGGCCCAGTCCCGCGACGAACCGGACCCATACTCCTTGCCCGCGAGCACGACCAGCGGAACACCCTCCGCCCGGTACCGCATCGCGGCCTCATAGATGGTCAGCTGCTCGCCGTCCGGCAGGTGAACGGTGTAGCCCCCCTCGACGCCCGGGACGAGGCGGTTACGGAGCCGGATGTTGGCGAATGTCCCGCGTAGCATCACCTCGTGGTTGCCACGGCGGGCACCATACGAGTTGAAATCGACCGGCTCCACTCCCTGCTCCATGAGGTAGCGACCGGCCGGACTCGAAGACGAGATGACTCCTGCCGGCGAAATGTGGTCCGTGGTGACGCTGTCTCCGAGCAGCGCCAGCGCCCGTGCGCCGAGGACATCGCGAGGCGGGCGCGGCTCCCGTCCCATCCCCTCGAAGAACGGAGGCCGCCGAACGTAGGTCGACGACGGTTCCCACGTGAAGCGCTGCCCTGGCGGCGTCCCGAGCGATCGCCAGCGCTCGTCGCCGTGGAAGACGTCGGAATAACGGCGGCTGAACATCTCAGGGTGGATCGCCTCCCGCATGACCGCCTCCACCTCCTCCGTGCTCGGCCACAGATGGCGGAGCTCGACCGGTTCGCCGCTGGGGAGGTAGCCGAGCGGTTCGCGTACGAGGTCGAGGTCCATGGAGCCCGCAAGGGCGTAGGCGACGACGAGCGGCGGAGAGGCGAGGTAGTTCATGCGCACATCAGGATTGATGCGCCCCTCGAAGTTCCTGTTGCCACTGAGCACGGAGCAGACGGAGAGGCCGCCACGGGCGATTGCGGCCGAGATCTCCGGCGCGAGTGAGCCCGAGTTCCCAATGCAGGTCGTACAGCCGTACCCGACGAGGTAGAAGCCGAGCTTCTCGAGGTAAGGCAGGAGTCCGGAGCGTTCGTAGTAGTCCATCACCACCTGTGAGCCTGGGGCCAGGGACGTCTTTACCCAGGGCTGGGTGATCAGCCCGTAGCTGACCGCCTTCCTCGCAAGCAGTCCCGCCGCCAGCATCACCTGTGGATTCGAAGTGTTCGTGCAGCTCGTGATCGCAGCGATGACAACGTGACCGTGGTCGAGCGTGAAGTGGGTGCCGTCTGAGAGTTCGACCGGGACCGGGCGGCGGGGCCTGTCCACGACCAGCTCGTCACGGACGATTTCCGGGGCCGCATGGAGGCCGGTAGGCGGCGAGCCACCGCGAAGGACGGCACCCTTGCTGCTCGAGTCAGGCCGAGCCTCGTCGCCGGTCCTGCGTGCAGGCGGGTCGCTGGACGGAAACGACAGCGCCGAGGCCTCGTCTGGGGTCGTCTCCCGTAGGTGTGGCGGAAGGACGTTCGACGGTACGCCGGGCTGACGCCGCCGACCTGGCGGTCCGGCCTGTTCGGGCACGTGGTCGGCGAGCGCGGCTCGGAAGACCGCCTTCGCCTGCCGCAGGGGCACGCGATCCTGCGGACGGGAAGGTCCGGCGATACATGGCTCGACCGTCGACAGGTCGAGCCCGAGCCGTTCGCTGTAACGCGGGTCGGCGGCAGGATCGTGCCACAGCCCCTGTTCCTTGGCGTACGCCTCCACGAGCGTGACCTGGTCGGGCGAGCGGCCGGTGAGCCGGAGGTAGCGGAGGGTCTCTTCGTCGATGGGAAACATGGTGCAGGTAGAGCCGTATTCGGGCGACATGTTGCCGATCGTCGCCCGATTCGCGAGAGGCACTCGCGTAACGCCCTCGCCGTAGAACTCGACGAACTTGCCCACGACTCCGTGCCGTCGGAGCATCTCCGTGACCGTGAGAACCAGGTCGGTGGCCGTCGCCCCTTCTGGAAGCTCACCCTCGAGCCGAAAGCCCACCACGTGGGGAATGAGCATGGACAGAGGCTGTCCCAGCATGGCCGCCTCTGCCTCGATCCCGCCCACTCCCCAACCGAGAACACCGAGGCCATTCACCATCGGAGTGTGCGAATCGGTCCCGACGAGGGTGTCGGGGAACGCCTCGAAAAGGTTGTCTCCCCGGCCGTCCACCCGATTTCCCCGGCCGTCCACCCGGCGAGCGGTTATGACCGATGCAAGATGCTCGAGGTTGACCTGGTGCACGATGCCGGTGTTCGGCGGAACGACCCGGAAGTTCTCGAAGGCCTGCTGTCCCCAGCGCAGAAACACGTAGCGCTCGCGGTTGCGCTCGAACTCGATCTCGGCATTGCGCTGGAACGCCTGAGGCTGCCGAGCGACCTCGGCGATGATCGAGTGGTCGATGACGAGGTCGACCGGCAGCAGAGGGTTGATGCGCGCGGCATCGCCGTCCAAGCCTGCGATGGCATCACGCATCGCGGCGAGATCGACGACCGCTGGGACTCCCGTGAAATCCTGCATGAGCACGCGGGCAGGGCTGAAGGCGATCTCGCGGTCGGCGCGGACGTTCGGGCCCCAGCGGGCCAGGGCCTCGACATCCTCGGCCCGCACCGCTGCGCCGTCCTCGTGCCGAAGGAGGTTCTCGAGCAGGATCTTCAACGAGAACGGCAGCCTTCCGATGTCGGTGACTCCGGCCAGGGCGTCGAGACGGTGGATCTCGAAGGACCGGTCCGCCACCTCGAGCCTGCTGCGAGACCCGAAACTGTCTGTCACCGGTTACTCCTGTTTCGTTGGGCCGATACGAGGTATCAGAGACTCCGCTGCTGATGCACCACGAGCAACTTAGGGCATGACTCCGATCGGTTTCTTCGTCGGCCGCGACCCCATGAGCTCCTCATGAGCCCTCGAGTGCTGTCATCGATGGGGGTCAAGCTCCCCACGGGAGTGTCACAGGGGAAGTGTACGGTCGAAGCAGTTGTAAGACGAGATTTCGCTGTCAGCGGCGGTCGGAGTTGAGGTGGGCGACGCGACTCACGAGCGAGTCGATCCCCGGGAGGCGCTGGACGCGCTCAGGCATGCCGCCGACTTGCTGGCACGAGCCGATCTCGAGTTGCTCGACGCTCGGGGTCTGCTCGAGCACACCGTGGACTTGGAGCGCCAGTTGACGAAGATCGTGGCGCAGCGGGGGCGGAGGTTGCGGGCGGTCGACGAGCGTGACGCCTACCGCGAGGATGCCTGTGTGACGACCGCGTCGTGGTGGCGCTGGCGACCCGCCGTGGCCACTCAGAGGCGTCACAGCAGGTGCGGACGGCGAAGCGGCTGGGCTGGCTGGACGACACGCGCCAAGCCCTGGAAGCGGGTGAGATCAGCCCCGCCCATGCCGAAGTCATCGCCGCGGCCGCCATCCCCTGCCGGCGAGGGGCAATCGTCGACCACGAGCCGACCCTCGTGGAACTGGGGCGCAACGCCTCACCGCGGGAGGTGGCGGTAGCCTGCCGGCGCATTGCCGAGATGGTAGACCCCGACGGCAGCCAGCCATCCGGGCCTGACGAGCGTCGCGGTCTGTACCACAGCCAGACCATCGACGGGTTGTGGGACCTGCGCGCCACCCTCGACCCGCTAACCGGGGAGCGCCTGCACGCGATGCTCAACGCCCTGGCCACCCCCGACCCGGCCGCCACCTCCCACGAGGAGCGTCGCAGCCCCTCGCAGCGCCGCCACGACGCCTTCGACGACATCCTGCGCGCCGCGGAGGAGTACGACGACCTGCCCAGCTCACAGGGGGCCAGGCCCCACGTGCTGCTCACCATCGATCTGATGACGCTGCTGGGCCGTGACGATTTTGCCACCGCCGTCCAAGGTTGGCATCGGGCGGCGAGCTCGACGTCGAGCGAGCGCTTGGCCTACTCGAGCAGGCCAAGCTCACCTCGGTGCTCATGCTGGGACCGTGGCGGGGGGTGGCGGTGGGACGCACCCACCGCACCCTTCCCGCCTGGCTGCGACCGATCATGCAGCTGATCCACGGCCACTGCCGCGGTCCGGGCTGCGACCGCCCCGTTGCCTGGACGGACGCGGCCCACCTCCAGGCATGGCACCGGGGAGGCCATAACGCCCTGAAATGCACCATCCCCGCCTGTCCCGGACACCACGACCTCATGGACCTCGCCGGATGGAAGGTCGAACTCGACCCCGACACCGCCACCTGCACTTGGACCTCACCCGACGGACGCACCGTCATCAGCACCCACCCACCAGACCCCTGACCAGCTGGCGACGAGAAGCGAGCTCGATCGACGTGGGGCCGGGCCACCTTCGACCGCGCTACCGTTGCAGTGGCACGTCCCGGGCGACGAGGTCTTCGTAGGTCTCGCGCCTGATGAGCGGGCGGACCTCGCCGTCACGCACGATCACCGCGGCCGGTCGCGGCAGCCGGTTGTAGTTCGACGCCATCGATTCCGTGTAGGCGCCAGTCGCTGCGACGGCCAGCAGGTCACCGGGCCGTACATCGGGTGGGAGCGAGGCGTTCAGGGCGACGATGTCGCCGGACTCACAATGTTTGCCGACCACGGTATAGGGGGCCCGGCCGTCACCGGTTCGGTTCGCCAACGCGACCTCGTGCTCCGCACCGTAAAGGGCGGGCCGGATGTTGTCGCTCATGCCGCCGTCGACGCTCGCGTACGTGCGGATTCCCGGCAGGACCTTCACGGTCCCCACCCGGTAGAGGGTCAGCGTCGAAGGGCCGACGATGGCCCTTCCCGGCTCCACGAACAACTTGGGTGAGGGCAGTTCAAAGCGGGAGCAGGCCTCCGCTACCGCATCCAGCAACGCTGTGGCGAGGTGGTGGACGTCGAGAGGGTGATCCTCGTGCGTGTATCGGATGCCCATCCCTCCCCCGAGGTTGAGCTCGGTGAGCTCTAGGCCGAAACGGGAACGGCAGTCCGCCAAGAAGGACACCATGACCTCGGAGGCCGCCACGAACGCGTGGGTGCCGAAGATCTGCGAACCGACATGCGCGTGAGCGCCCATGAGGACGACGTGGTCGAATGCGGACGCTCTGGCCACCATCTCTTCGGCGAGGCCGAGCGAGAGGGTGAAGCCGAATTTCGTGTCGTCCTGCCCGGTGCGAACATAGTCGTGGGTATGAGCGTCGATGCCAGGGGTGACCCGGATCCAGCAGGGAAAGCGGCAACCCACTTCCCTGCCGATGCGTTCGAGACGATCGAGCTCATCGAAGCTGTCGACAACAACCCGCCCCACACCGAGCTCGGCCGCGAGACGTAGCTCCTCCTCCGATTTGTTGTTGCCGTGGAAGACGACCCGCCCCATCGGGATGCCGGCCAGGCGGGCTGTGTGCAACTCGCCGCCGGAGACGACATCCACCCAAAGGCCCTCCTCGTCGACGAGCTGTAGGATGCCGATCGTGCACCATGCCTTCGAGGCGTAGGCAACTTCCGCCCCCGTGAAGGCGTCGCGGTAGGCCCGGCAGCGCGCGCGCAGGTCTGTCTCGTCGACCACCCACAGCGGGGTCCCATGGACTCGCGCGAGCTCTGTGGTGGGGACGCCACCAACATGGAGGACGCCCGCCAGGTCGCGCGCCGCGGTGACCGACCACGGTCCGAGTCCGACCGTCCCGCCCCGCACCTCAACCGGTTCAGAGGAAGTTCCCACCGCTTACATCCGTTCGGGTGTGGAGACCCGCAGCAGTGCGAGCGCGTTGGCGAGCACGCGCTTGGCGGCCACCGCCAGCCAGTAGCGGGCCCCACCGACGTCCTCCCGCACGCCGAGCACGCGACACTCCGTATAGAAGCGATGAAAGGAGCCGGCGAGGTTCTCCGCGTAGCGGGCGAGGCGGTGGGGGGCACGCATCTCGGCAGCCTCAGCGACGGTTTCCGGCAACTCAGCCAGGCGCCGCAACAGTTCCTCCTCGGTCGGCTCGGTGAGCATGTCGAGGGCCGCGTTCTCCAGGGAACCGGGGTCGAAGCCGGACTCGTCCGCGTTGCGGAGGATCGAGGCGATGCGAGCGTGCGCGTACTGGACGTAGTAGACGGGGTTGTCCATCGAAGCTCGTACGACGTCGGCCAGGTCGAAGTCGACACTCGTGTCAAGGCTCTGACGCAGGAAGTGGTAGCGCGTCACGTCTACGCCGACCTCCTCCACGACCTCGTCGAGTGTGACGAACTCGCCTGCGCGCTTGCTCATCCGCACCGGTTCCCCAGCCCGCAGCAGGTTCACCATCTGGCCGATGCGAATCTCCAGGGACCCCTCCGGAATGCCGAGAGCCGCCGCCGCAGCTTGCAAGCGCACGACGTAGCCGTGGTGATCGGCGCCGAGCAGATAGATCATCCGGTTGTAGGCCCGGTCTCGCTTGTTGCGCAGATAGGCGCAGTCGGCCGCGAAGTAGGTCGGCCGGCCGTCGGAGCGGACGAGGACGCGGTCCTTATCGTCACCGAACGCGCTCGTGCGCAGATAGATGGCACCATCCTGACTGAAGGTGAGCCCCGCTCCGCCGAGCGCGTCGACCGTCGCTCTTACCTCGCCCCCCGAATGGAGGGCATGCTCGGAGAACCACACGTCGAAGTCCACTCCGAGGCGATGCAACAGACCTCGGATGTGGTCCACCATGCGACTCGTCGCCGCCTCACCCACCCGCTCGACGACTTCGTCCTCCGCTCCCACGAAGAACCCCTCGCCGTTGGCCGATCGGATCTCCTCCGCGATCTGCACCACGTAATCACCCCGGTAGTGGTCGGCCGTCAGCGGCTCCCCCCGAGCCACCCGGAGAACGGATTCGGCGAAGCGCCGGATCTGCTCGCCCGTGTCGTTGAGGTAGTACTCGCGGTCGACGTCGTGTCCGTCCGCTTCGAGCAAAGCAGCGATGGAGTCGCCCGCGGCGGCCCACCTACCCGCCCCGACGTGGAGGGGACCGGTCGGATTCGCGGACACGAACTCGAGATTGACGCGCTCGACCTCCTCCGAGGGCCGGGTGCGGCGGCCGTAAGCCTCCCCCTCACGCATCACCCGGCGCACCACATCCTCGAAGTAGCGGTGACTGAAACGGAAGTTCACGAAGCCGGGACCGGCCACCTCGACCGCTCCCACCAGTTCAGGGGCCTCGAGCTTGTCCACGAGTCGCTCGGCAACGACGCGAGGGGGCTGCTTCGCTTCTCGCGCCAATTCCAGGGCCACGGGAGTGGCCCAGTCTCCGTGCTCAGGCTGACGAGGTCGCTCGAAGGAAGGCTCCGTATCTGGCAGGCCGGCAGCAACGAGCGCGACCCGCACCCGACGGGCGACGTCGGCGAGGACAGGATCGATCTGTTCGGCTCTGACCATGTGGCGAGGGTACTGGCATTCTGGCCGTCACCTTCGGGTGTCAGCCTCTTGCCTGCTACCTCCGGTGGTACCCTCGGTCGCGCGCCGAATCCTCGTCTCGCCCCCGTAGCTCAGTGGATAGAGCACGGGTCTCCGGAACCCGGAGCGCAGGTTCGATTCCTGCCGGGGGCACCACAGGAATGCATCCAGGCATGGGCCTGGCTCGAGTCCCCACCCCTCGAACGGTGGGGCGTCGCTTTGGGCCCTCAGGCCCTGGTCAGCGCGCAGTGGACCCCGGATCCGAGTAGGCCGTTACAAGCCAGTGCCCCTCGAGTTCCCGCAATTGGTTCTTGCACCACCACGAGTACACATCGGCCGTGTCCCGCTTGGCCTCGCGGACGAAGTCTGCCCAGGTCACCCAGGCAAAGCCCGAAACCTCCACCGGATTGGGACAAGGTTCGCTGTCGGCCCGGGCGACGAAGACGGGACAGAACTCGTATTCGACGATGCCCTGAAAGGGGGGCGCCCGGTAGATGTGCCGGGGAAGAACCAGCTCGAACTCGCTCGCCGTCATTCCCAACTCATACTGAAGTCGCCGCTGGATGGCAGCGACAAGGGGCTCCTCGGGCCCCGGGTGACCGCAGACGCTGTTGCTCCATACTCCTGGCCAGACCTTCTTCGTCCGCGCCCGCCGAGTGACCAGAAAGGAGCCGTGATCGTCGAAGACATAGCAGGAGAAGGCGAGATGGAGGGGCGTGGCGGAGTTATGGGACGACCATTTCTCGCCGGTGCCGATCGCCTGACCGGTCTCGTCGACGAGTACGATCAGTTCCTGGTCCACCATGTCCAGCCCATGCTACTGCCAGCCTTCGTGTTTCCGCTGTTCGGCGCCATCGAAGGCTAGATCATCCCAGGTTGGTAGCCGTCAAGCGGCGAGGTGTTGGTTGTCGGCGCTGAGCCAGGTTGCGAAGGCGATGTGTTCGTCGTAGACGGCATCGTGGGTCAGTACGCCGTCGAGGATTCCGACGAGCTTGTTG
>JBHELG010000009.1:0-10126 GCA_046263195.1 Nitriliruptorales bacterium
ACGAGCTTCGGTTCGACCCAGTGGACGCCCTTTTCGCGCACGTTCTCGTGGAAAGGGGAGCGCACCTGCTCCAACTCGTCGAGTCGGTCACGCAGCGTGCGCAGGGTGGCCTCGTCGTAGCCCGTTCCGACCTTGCCCGCATAGCGCAAGGAGCCGTCCTCGTGATAGCCGACGAGCAGCGCCCCCAACCCCACGCGGCTGCCCTGCGGTTCCGTGAAGCCGCCGATGACGAACTCCTGGGCGGACACGCACTTGAACTTCAGCCAGTCCCGTGATCGTCCCGAGGTGTAGCGGCTGCCGGCACGTTTTGCGATGACACCCTCCCAGCCGCTGCGGCAGGCCTGGGCGTAGTAAGCCTCCCCCTCGTGGTTGCGATGGGGTGTGAAACGCAAGGGATCGACGAACTCGAACGCGGCCCGCAGCAGCGACTTTCGTGCCCGCAGTGGAAGCCGTCGCGTGTCGTAGCCGTCGAGGTGGAGCAGGTCGAAGAGGTAGTAGTAGACGCTCACACCCGTGCGGCGGGCTCGCTGGGGTTCCCGAAGATGGATGCGCGCTTGGAGCCGTGCAAAGCTCGTACGACGTCCCTCGAAGGCGACGATCTCCCCGTCGAGGACGAACCGGTGTGGCCCGACCGCGGCAACCGCCTCGATGAGCTCCGGATAGGCGGAGTCCATGCGCTTCTGATTGCGTGACAGGAGCCGTACCTCGTTCCCTTCCCGTACTGCGATGGCACGGACGCCGTCGAGCTTGCGCTCGAACAGCCAGTCCGGATGGGAGAAGCGGTCGTCGGTGAGTGTCGCGAGCATCGGGGAGGTGTAGGCGGGCCGGCTCTCCTCGCGCAGCCGCTGCCTCGAGTCGTCGTCAAGGCTGGAGAATGCCGAAGTCACGGGCTCAAGTCCTTTCGCGCCTCCTCCCGCTCGAGCTCCTCGTTCGTGCGACCCGTGAGAACCGATTCGGGCTCGGTGCTCGTCGGATTGCGGCGAGCATCGGCTGCGCTGTCGTCCATCTTCACGAGGATCCACTTTCGCGGGTCGCCGCCGAAGGAGGTGCGTGTGAGGGCGTAACCACCGCTGACCTTGTGACCTTCGAGCCACACGGCGACATGGCCCTGCTCGACCGCCTTGCCCACGGCTACCGGTTCGTCGTTCTCCGCGGTGAGGTTGCGATAGATGCCGGTGTCCCAGACGATCACCGTGCCGCCCCCGTACTCTCCCTCGGGGATGACTCCCTCGAAATGAAGGTAATCGACAGGGTGATCCTCCGTCTGGATGGCCAGGCGCTTGTCACGCGGGTCGGTTGATGGCCCCTTCGGCACCGCCCACGATTTCAGCACACCCTCGGCCTCGAGCCGAAAGTCGTAGTGCAGGCTGGACGCGTCGTGCTTCTGGATCACGAAGCGGGGCTCCTCACCGGGCCGGCCACCGGTCGGCTCCGGTGTCACCCTGAAGTCGCGCCTGTCGCGGTAAGCGCTGAGCGAGTCGTCGTCGGCCACGTACTCGGCCTCCATCAGACCGGCCGCTTTGGGTGGGAGGGCGGTCTTGGCTTGTCCGGGGGAGGGCCGCAGGCCCGGAGGGTGGGAGACAGACAAGACCGCGGCGGGACAAGTACCAGTCTGGTGCGGCGCTCAGGAGTCGTGATCCCTTTCGACCAGCCCCGCGAAGCGCACGACGAACTCTGCCACGAGGGCAGCATTGTTCGCCGCGGTCAGGCCGAGAACCGCGAGTGGTCTACTCCCGAAGATGCCGACGCCCAGGGGACGGAGCCCACACCGAAGCTCCTGTTCGGCAGGTAGGAGTGTGTATGGCTCGGTCACGCTTGACCGCTCGCCCATTGCTTCCACCCAGCCCTGCACCGTCGGTTATCGCGAGGATAAGAGACTCGTATTTCTCGCCGATGACATTCTGGTGTCATCCCTCATAAGGATCGCCTGCAACCATGCCCGAGCTGCCCGACGTCGAGGCCTTCCGCCGCTACTTCGCCGCACACGCGACAGGGCAGAGGATCGAGCGCGTGACGGCACCCGACTCCGACGTCATTCGCAACACGACGCCCCAGGGGCTCGGCCGCGCTGTCAAGCACCGGCGCTTCGGGGAGCCCCGGCGGCACGGCAAGTGGCTGTTCGCGACCATCGACTCGGACCCACCCGCCAACGGGCCCACGGTCGTGCTCCACTTCGGGATGACCGGCTACCTCTGCTGGGCTGACCACGACGAACCACGTCACGAACACGACCGGGTCGTCTTCGTCTGCGACGAGGGCGAGCTGCGCGTGAACATGATGCGGAAGTTCGGTGGTGTCTGGCTCGCCTCCGACGAGGACGAGGTCGCCGAGATCACGGGCCCACTCGGTCCTGACGCGTCGGAACTCAGCCTTCAGGATCTCCAGGATCTGCTCGCGGCGCGGGGAGGCGGCGTCAAGTCAGCACTCATGGACCAGGAGCTCGTGGCCGGTATCGGCAACATGGTCGCTGACGAGACGCTATGGCAGGCGCGCCTCCACCCGGCCCGTCGGGTGATCGATCTCGGGCAGGCCGACATCAGGGCGCTTCACGAGGCCCTCCGCCACGTCCTGGAGGAATCGATCAGTCACGGCCACGTTCCCCGCCAGGAGCCCTGGCTCACCCACGCCCGCGACGTCGACGAGGCGGTCTGTCCTCGCTGCGAGACCCCCATCGAGAAGGGAACGGTGGCCAGCCGCACGACTACTGGTGCCCGAGTTGCCAGCCCGAGCCCTGACAGGCCCAAGACCGCCACTACGACCTCTCCGCCAAACGGGCCGCAAGACCGCTACTGACTGAGCGCCATGAGCGTCAAGAGGACAGCCGAGGTGCCACTTCGCGGCCGATGAGCGCCACCATCTCGAGATCGTCGTGCAGCAGCTGCTGGAGCATGACCCGCTCCACCCCGGCCGCTGCGAGCTCCTGAAGCCGTTCGACCGCTTCACCTACCGTCCCGATGACCCAGGTGTCCGCGTGCTGTCGCAGGAACGCCTCGGGGTCACCGGTCTCGCCCCGTCGCGCCAGCAGGCGGCGCGCCCGCTCGTTCAGCTCGCCGCGGTCGACGCCAATGAGACAGCCGGTCATGAGGGAGAAGCGCATGGTGGCGGGATTGCGGCCGACGTCGTCGCAGACTCGCTCGACGGCGTCGCGGCGGGTTCGGCAGGTGGCGGGGTCGGCAAAGATGGTGTTGTACTCGTCGGCCCATTGAGCGGCGAGGGTGGCGCTCTGTCGCCCGGCCCAGCCTCCGATGATGAGCGGCGGGTGGGGCTGTTGCACCGGCTTCGGCAGTGCCCGGCAGGCCGTCAAGGTGTAGTGGTCGCCGCGGAAATCGAAGACGCTGGCGGTCCAGTGACCTACGACGATCTCGAGTTGCTCGGCGAGCATGCCCATGCGGAAGGGGATGTCCGGAAAGGGAAAGCCGTATGTGACGTGCTCCTGCTCGAGCCATCCGGCTCCCATGCCCAGCTCCACTCGGCCACCTGATACGTGATCGGCGGTGACAACCGCCTTCGCGAGCAGCGAGGGATGGCGGAAGGTGACCGGCGAGACGAGCGCTCCTAGCCGCAGCCGGGCCGTGACGGCTCCGAGGGCGGCGAGGGTGGTCCAGGCGTCGAGGGAGGAGGAGTCCTCCATCCCCTCAACCGACCCGTAGTGGTCCGAGCGGAACAGTGTCTCGATCCCATGCTGCTCACACGCTCGAGCGAGCGCGACCCACTCGTCCCATGTGACGCCCTCCTGACCTTCGATCATGAGACAGACGCGCATGGGTCACTCGTCCGCCCAGGTGATGTAGCCGGGGACGAAGGGTTGCGAGAGGTGCGGGTGGCGGGGTCTCACCCGCACCGTGTAGCCATAGCGGCCGCAGTCGACGAGACGCAGCGAGACGGCCTCGTAGACGTGATGGCCGTCGCCGGTCTCCACCAATTGCATCGGCAGCGCGTGTCCCTCTTTGATCCTGCCATCGGCGTCGACCCGGCCGATGTAGAGCTCGGTGCTGACGTCCTCCGGGCCGAGACCGCCGAGCCGGACGATCGCGCGCGGGCGCAGCTCCTGACCGACCTGCACCTCGAGCGAGTGGTCTCGCGTCGCCAGCTCACAGTGCACCTGACCCCAGCCCGTACCTACCCGCGATCTCCATCCTGCCAGGGCGCGGGCCTGCGCCAGTCCGTCTTCGGCCAGCACGCGAGCGTGCTGGCTTGCAGGCAGGTACATCGTCTCCGTGTACTCCTTCAGCATCCTGTGCGCGTTGAAGCAGGGGCTGAGACATTCGACGGCCGACTTCATGCCGGCGATCCAGCGGCGGGGAAGGCCGTCCTCGCCGCGGTCGTAGAAGGTGGGGAGGAGATCGTGCTCGAGCAGCGTGTAGAGCGCGTCGGCCTCCATCGCGTCCTGACGTGACGGGTCGTCGTGGATCTCGCCTCGTCCGATCGCCCAGCCGAAGGGAGCTCTGACGCGTCGCAGGTCGTTCCAGGCCTCATCCCACCAGCCGTCGAGAGTGGAGAGGTTGAGCACGCCGTTGGCTGCGGCTTTCATGCCGCTCGTGCCGCACGCTTCCCGCGGCCGCGAGGGATTGTTGAGCCAGACATCGGCCCCGCTGACGAGGTATCGGGCGACGTGGATCCCGTAGTCCTCGACGAAGACGAGCTTGCCCCGGAAGGGCTCCTCACGTGAGAGCTCGACGAGTTGGCGGATGTAATCCTTGCCTGCGTCGTCGCGAGGATGGGCCTTACCCGAGATGATGAGCTGGATCGGGCGCCCCGGGTCGTTGAACAGGCGGGCCAGCCGCTCCGGATCGTGGGCGAGCAGCGTTGCTCGCTTGTAGGTGGCGAATCGGCGCGCAAACCCTATCGTCAGCGCCTTGGGGTCCAGCGTGTTGCGGGCAGCGGCGATCTCTGCGGCTGGCACCCCCCGTCTCTCGAGCTGCCGGACGAGGCAGGAACGGACGAACTTCACGAGCTTGGCCCGGCGCAGCTCGTGAATGCGCCACAGTTCCTCCTCGGTGACGCCTTCGAGCCGACGCCACAATTCCTCGTCCCCGGGGGCGTCCCGCCAGCGACCTTCGAGCGTGCGGTCGTACAGGGCGCTCATCTCTCGAGACGTCCAAGACGGCAGGTGCACGCCATTCGTGACGTGCCCGATCGGCACCTCCTGCGGGGGCAGGCCGGGCCACAGCCCCTGCCACATCGCGCGACTCACCTCGCCATGCAGTCGACTGACGCCGTTCGAACGCCCCGCCAGCCGCAGCGCCAGGACCGTCATGCAGAAGAGGTCGTCGGGGTTTTGGGGGTTCTGGCGACCTAGTTCCAGGAACTGTCCCCAGGACAGCCCCAGGCTGTCGGCATACACGGCGAAATAACGCTCGAGCAGGTCGGGTGGAAAGTAGTCGTGGCCCGCCTCGACCGGAGTGTGTGTCGTGAAGATGAGCCCTGGGGCGGCCCCCTCTCGCGCCTCAGAGAAACTCAGCTGGTGCCGGCTGACCAAGCGACGGATGTGCTCGAGGGCGAGGAAGGCCGAATGGCCCTCGTTCATGTGGAAGATACTCGGCTCGTAGCCCAGAGCTTCCAGGGCCCGGTAACCGCCTATCCCGAGCAGGATCTCCTGACGAATACGCATCTCGACGTCGCCGCCGTAGAGGTGGTGGGTGACCTGCCGTTGATCGGGGCTGTTCGCCGTGACGTTTGCGTCCAGCAGGTAGAGCGGCACGCGGCCCACTTGGGCACGCCAAACCTGCGCTATCAGAGGTCCTTCCGGAAAACCGAGTTCGACCGTGACCGGACGGCCGTCCCGGCGCTCCAAGGCGAGGGGCAGAAAATCGAAATCGTTGTTCGCCGCCACCTCCTGCTGCCAGCCGGAGTCGGTGAGCCGCTGCCGGAAGTAGCCCTGTTGGTAGAGCAGTCCGAGGCCGACCAGAGGAACGCCCAGGTCGCTTGCGCTCTTCAGGTGGTCGCCGCCGAGCACTCCGAGTCCGCCTGCGAAGATGGACAGGCAGTCGGAGACGCCGAACTCGGCGGAGAAGTAGGCGACGAGTAGATCCCGGGAGGTGCGGGCGTGCTCCTGGCGATACCAGGTGTCATCCGCGGCCATGTAGCTGCGCAACGCCTGCGTTGCCCGCTCGAGGTGGGCGAGAAAGTCGTCGTCGGCCGCGGCCGCCTCGAGTTTCGCCTGCTCCAAACTGGAGAGCAGGCGCACAGGATTGCGCTCGGCTTCCAGCCACAGGTCGGGATCAAGTCTTCGGAACAGGTCAACGGTGTCGGGATCCCATGCCCAGCGCAGGTTCATGGCGAGTTCGCGCAGCGGTTCGAGCGCAGGCGGCAAGGTGGGAACGACGGTGAACGTGCGAATCGGTTTCATGATCGGGGAAACATATCCCGCCCGCCCCTCCGAGGGGGCTGATCCTGCCGGCTTGTAGAACGGACCCATCAGGTTCTCCCCGCTCGATCGGGTTCCTGACCATCTTGTGCGGTCTCGGGAACGGAGAACCGGTCGACCTGACCAGTTCACGATTGTGCCTGGCTCCCGCCCCTGCTCCCACTCCGTCCTGCTCCAATACCGCTACTCCGCTCTTGCGGATACGGTGGAACCATGCCTGAACTTCCCGAGATGCAGGCGCTGGCGGAGCGCTTGGACGCGGTAGTCGGCAGTTCGGCTTTCAGCGGCGCTGACCCTCTGCAGTTCACCGGCCTGAAGACCGTGGCTCCCACCCCCGATGAGGTCGCCGGCCGCACGGTCGTCGGCGTCGGTCGCAGGGGAAAGTTCCTGGTCTTCGATCTTGATGGCCCGCGCATACTCGTCCACCTGTCCCAGGGCGGGCGGGTCACGATCGAGGATCCCCCCAAGACTTCACGTCCGAAGCGCAGCGTCGTACGTCTACGCTTCGTCGAGGCACCGGCACTGCTCGTGATCGAGTACGGCACCGAGCGCAAGGCCGGGTGGTGGGTGCTGGCCCGAGGGGAAGATGGACCCCTTGCCCGGCTCGGACCGGAGCCGCACGACGACAACTTCGCAACTTTCGTCCGCACGGGCACAGATTCGCGGCGGCTCCACACCATCCTGCGCGACCAGCAGACTGTGGCGGGGATCGGTCGCGGCTACGCCGATGACATCCTCCATAGGGCGGGTCTGTCGCCTTTCACGGCGCTCGCGTCCCTCGACGTCGAAGCCCGCGAAAGGCTGGTCGAGACCGTTCACAGCGTGCTCGCCGAAGGGCTGGCTGCTGAGCGCCGCCGCAGGGGGGGTCTGCCCACGAAGCTCGGCGACCACTGGATCGTGCACGGACGTGCCGGCGAACCCTGCCCGCACTGCGGCGATTCCCTCGCAAGGGTGTCTTACGAGTCCTACGAAGTCACCTACTGCCCGGCATGTCAAACGGACGGCCGCATCCTCAAGGACCGCCGGCTGTCGCGACTCTTGAAATAGAGGCTCTGTTCGATCACGGTGAGAAGGATTCTTCATGGCACGTCTGCAGCCGAAGCCCCTGACGCTCATCCTGGCTGGCGGTCCTGGCACCCGCCTCGACGTCTTGACGCAGCGGCGCGCGAAACCCGCGATGCCGTTCGCGGGCCTGTACCGCCTCATCGACTTTCCACTCAGCAATTGCCTGCATAGCGGTCTGTCGGACGTCTGGGTGATCGAGCAGTACGAGCCCCTCTCCCTGAGCGACCATCTCGCCAATGGACGGCCCTGGGACCTCGACCGCACCTACGGCGGGCTCATCACCCTTCACCCCTTCCTCAGCCGCGAGGGCGGCGACTTCCACCGGGGCACCGCCGATGCCGTGCACTCCAACAGCAGCTTCATTCGCGAATTCGGCCCTGACGTCGTCCTGGTCATGAGCTCCGACCACATCTACAAGCTCGACTACCGGGACGTCATCGACCGCCACCTCGAAACGAGCGCGGATGTCACCATGGTGACGACGGAGGTGCAGCGCTCAGATGCCGGCCGCTTCGGCGTCGTGGAGACGGACGGTAACGGGCGCATCGTCTCCTACATCCGCAAACCTGAAGAGCCCAGCTCCGATCTCGTCGCAATCGAAGTCTTCGTGTTCCGCACGAGCGCGCTGCTTGCGACCCTCGACGAACTCGCGAGGAAGATCGACAACGAGGAAGGTGACGCTGCGGCTCTCGAGGACCTCGGAGACGAGCTCCTGCCACGGCTCGTCGATTCCGGGGTCGCCGTCGAGTTCCGCTTGCCCGGCTACTGGCGGGATGTGGGCACGATCTCCAGCTACTGGGTCGGCCATCAGGATCTTCTCTTCAACGAGCAGGCGCTGCAGCTCAACGACCCTGCGTGGCCCATCCACACGCTGGGACAGACTCGCCCACCCGCTCACATCCACGACAGCGCCAAGGTGCGCGACAGCCTCGTCGCCCCGGGCGCCTCGGTTCGAGGAACCGTTGAACGGAGCGTGCTGGGCCCCGACGTCATCGTCGAAGAAGGTGGAGTCGTCCTCGACTCGGTCGTACTCGGCTCGGTCACGATCGAGTCCGGTGCGATGGTGGAGACCGCGATCGTTGACGTCGAGGCCCACATCGGGGAGCGGGCCAGAGTCGGGGCCAGCCACGACCGCGAACAGGTGCCTTCGGAGGAAGAGATCACCATTGTGGGCATGCGCGCCTCCATTGATCCGGACGCCTCCCTGCCTGCGGGAACCCGAATCGAGGCGGAGGGCTGATCTCCACCCAGCAGCTTGAGGACTACCGGCCAGACCGCTGCAGGGGGCAATCGATCAGCGGTGCTGATTGACCCGACCCATTCGGCGCCCCAACCGGCTGCGAACAGGAGGCGTCGTGCTGCGGCTAGCGGCCCCGTGGCGTGATCACTCGCGAGCGCACACGCCAAATTCACGCGCCATCGGGGGACGCCCCTCATGCGCGCTACCGCTCTGCTGACTCCCGGAGGTTGTTCGAAAATCTGGCAAGCGCCTATTCAGCGGGTGGACGTGGGGGCGCCCGGAGGGCGGTGCCGCGGGGCAGGGAGGTCCAGGTGCGGCCGTTTCGGGTGATCGTGAACACCCCGGTTTCGGGGTCGAGGCGCTGTTTCCATTTGCGGTCGTGCACGAGCTTGTGTCAGCGGCGGATGAGCAGCGTGAGCTGGTCAGGATGGTGGTCGCCGCCGTCGGCCTGCTCGACCACATGGTGGATGTCCGCCCAGGGGGCGGGGCCGGTGGATCCGGGGAAGCGACAGCCCTTGTCCCGCGCTCGTACGGCCAGTCGGATGTCTGCGGGGATGGCAGCGGCTTTGGTCTTGGCGGACACGGCCAGGGGACGTGCCCCGTCGAACAGCACCACCCGCAGGTCCCCATCCCGGGACAGGGCTTCGACGGTGGCCGCGGTGAGGGTGGGCAGTACTCCTGGGGCGGCCAGCTCCACAGTGCCAGCCGCTAGCGGTGACGTTGGCCAGGTCGACGTGGGCGATGAGCAGGGGGCCGGCTCGACGGCGTCTGCCCCTGCCCCTACCCAGCCAGTCGGTGCAGATGCGCACCAGACCCTGGGCACGCTGTTTCGCCCGGCTGGACGCCTCCCCGGGCTGTGTGCGCTCGCTGTCGGGCAGGCCGCTGGCCGCATTCCAAGGCGGTTTAGACAGGTCGGGCCCGAGATCGGGTCGAGTTCGCCGTACAGGCGCACCGACCCGTCGAATGACGGCTGAACCGCGAGGAAGCTGGCCTCGACCTGCCGCTGTTCGCGGCGTTCGACTTTTGCGTGCCCCGTCGATCTCGCGGCCGCGCGTTCCACCGCCCACACGAGCTCGTCCGGCGAGTACCTGTCCACCAGGTCCAGCGAGGCCTCGACCCGTTCGTCGACGGCCGGCAGGTCTGCGACTGGCATGCGGCGCAGCCACGATGCCTCGGATCTGTCCCCACGACAGCTTCCCCTCGGTGAACAGCGTCTTGGTGACGGGCATGAGTTCGAGCACCCGCGCCGCTTCCAGCAGCATGCGGGCATCGCAGGAGACCAGGCGGTGCTCGAGTGCCAGCAGCAGCTCCAGGGGCAGCCCTTCGATGACCTCCACCACCCCGGCGCGCTGCACCCGCCCGGCCAGGTCCACCGCCCTCGCCGTGGCCTGCTGCATGTCCCGTAGCGCCTCCGACAGCTCGGACAGCAGCCCCGCACCCTCCGCCAGGCTCAC
>JBHELG010000010.1:0-11073 GCA_046263195.1 Nitriliruptorales bacterium
GCTGGTCCTCGTCGACCTGACCCGTAGCTGAGCCGTGGCCGGCCTTGACCTCCGCGCATTCGATCTCGAGGAAGGGGGTCGAATCGGCCTTGGCACCCGGGGTGAGGACGAGACTCTTGTTGGTCTCGTTCGAGTCGCTGCCGACCGCGTCCGGGTGGACGTAGATGTGCCCCCGGAAAACCGTGCGGCTGTGCCCCTGGAGGGCTCCCTTATACAGAACGTCGGAGACAGCATGCCCCGCGATGTGCGCGATGAACGGGTGGTGTTCGAAGTGCTGGCCCCGGTCGGAGAAGTACACGCCGAGCGGCTCGATTCGGCTGCCCGGCCCGACGAGTCGGACCTCGGGACGGAGTCGTACCGTCTCGCCCCCGAGCGTGACCGCGAGATGCCGGACGTGGGTGTCACGGCGGAGCTCGAAGGCCTGCACGGCCATGTGGCCGACGCGTCCTTCCCAGTCTTGAAGGGTGACGAAGTCCAGCTTCGCGCCGTCGGCGACGATGACCTCGACGACCTCGTCGACCGTTGCCTTGTCCTCCCCGAGGTCCGCTGACACGTGCTCGCAGAACAGCTGAGCCGAAGCGTGCCGGTCCACGACGACGAGCAGGCGTGGCAGACGGGCGCCTCCCCGTCCGACCCGGACGGTGACGCCGATAGGGGCGTCGAGCTCCGCTTCTGGGGGGACGTACACGAAGACGCCCTGCGTCCAGGCCGTGTCGTTCGCCGCGACGGTGCGGTCGTGGTCGGCGGTGAGCCGTCCGAGATGTTCGCGGACGAGCCCCTCGTAGCGCACGGCTGCCTCGGCGAGGTCGCACACGACGACGCCGGCCGTCCTGTGCGTCTCCGACACCCAGACGTCGAGCTCCCCGTCTGTCAGGTCGGCGCGGGCGCCGACCTGAGCCAACCCGTCGACCAGGAGAGCGGGGGGGCCGACGGCCTGGGCGGGCGGGCCGGATCTGACTGGCGCGTCGACACCGTCCTCAGTCACTAGCGGCAGGCCGACGGCGAATCGGGCGAACGGCGTGTCCTTCCAGGCTTCTTCGCCGCGCAGCTTCGGCCAGTCAAGGTCGGCCCAGCGCTTGTAGGACTCGAGGCGTCGGTCCCGCAGCCAGGTGGGCTCACCCGCCGCCTCTGAACGGCGGGCGATCACCTCCTCGCTCAGGGTGTCGAGGGTCGGCACTTCTCCCGATTCCGCCGCGGTCCTGGCCAGGCCAAATCCGCTCCTAGGGGTTTCGGTGGGGGCGGTCGTCATCCGATCGCGCCCTCCATCTCGAGAGCGATGAGCCGGTTCAGCTCGACCGCGTATTCCATCGGCAGCTCACGGGAGATCGGCTCGACGAAGCCCCGCACGATCATGCCGGACGCCTCGTCCTCGCCGAGGCCACGGCTCATGAGGTAGAAGAGCTGGTCGTCCCCGATCTTCGACACGGTCGCCTCGTGCTCGACCCTCGCGTCCTCGGCGGCGATCTCCATGTAGGGGTAGGTGTCGGAACGGCTGTGCTCGTCGAGCAGCAGCGCATCGCAGCGCACCGTCGAGCGGCAGCGGCGGGTGTCGGCCTCGATGTTGACGAGGCCCCGGTAGGAGGTGCGCCCGGCCCCTTTCGAGATCGACTTCGACACGATCTTCGAGGAGGTGTCCGGGGCGTGGTGGACCATCTTGGCGCCGGCGTCCTGGTGCTGGCCGTCGGAGGCGTAGGCGACCGACAGGACCTCGCCCTTCGCGCCGCGGCCCATCAGGTACACGCTCGGGTACTTCATGGTCAGCTTCGAACCGATGTTCGCGTCGATCCACTCCATCGTCGCGTCCTCGTACGCCGCGGCCCGCTTCGTGACGAGGTTGTAGACGTTGTTCGACCAGTTCTGGATGGTCGTGTAGCGGACCCGCGCGCCTGGCTTCACGATGATCTCGACCACAGCCGAGTGGAGGGAGTCCTTCGAGTAGATGGGGGCGGTGCAGCCTTCGACGTAGTGCACGTAGCTACCGGGCTCGGCGATGATGAGGGTGCGCTCGAACTGGCCCATGCCCTCCTTGTTGATGCGGAAGTAGGCCTGCAGCGGGATGTCGACCTTCACGCCCTCCGGCACCCAGATGAACGAGCCGCCCGACCACACCGCCGTGTTCAGCGCGGCGAACTTGTTGTCGTTCGGCGGGATGACCGTGCCGAAGTGCTCGCGGAACAGCTCCTCGTGCTCCCTCAGACCGCTGTCGGTGTCGAGGAAGAGGACTCCCTGCTTCTCGAGGTCCTCCCGCACCTTGTGGTAGACGACCTCGGACTCGTACTGGGCGGCCACGCCCGCGATCAGACGCTGCTTTTCCGCCTCGGGGATGCCGAGCCTGTCGTAGGTGTTCTTGATGTCGGCCGGCAACTCGTCCCAGGACGTGGCCTGCTTCTCGGTGGCCCGCACGAAGTAGTAGATGTCGTCGAAGTGGATGCCGGAGAGGTCCCCGCCCCAACTCGGCATCGGGCGGCGCAAGAACGCCTCGTAGGCGCGGAGGCGCAGGTCACGGATCCACGTCGGCTCACCCTTGAGGTAGCTGATCTCCTCGACCACCTCGCGGGAGAGGCCCTTCTTCGGCTCGAAAACGGAATGCTCCGGATCGGCCCAACCGAACTGGTACTGGCCGAGCTGGCTTCCGAGTTCTGCGGCGCTCTTCGCCACGGTCTACTCCTTCTTCGTGTCGCGTCCGGGAACGCGTTCGTCACGTCTTGTACGCCTCTAGGTCGTCGTCGGCGAAACCATAGGGAGGGTCGTCTTCGCCACCACAGTGCAGACGCAGACGCTGTCGCCTTTCGCGAGGGTCTCGCGGCGCGAGACCTGCACGTCTCCGAGCACCCGCCGGAACATCGCCGCCTCGTGCGCGCACATCTCCGGGTGGCGTCGGGCCGTCTCGTAAATGGCGCAGTGGGTCTGTGTCAGTCGGAAGCCCTCCTCACACTCCTCCACCCGCGCTTCGAAGCCGGCATCTGTCAAGGCGGCGGCCAGCTGCAACAGCCGGTCGTGCAACTCCTCCCCATCCACCATCGCGGCGTACTGCTCGGTCTCCCGATCCTGACGCCAGCGCAAGTACGCGCGTAGACCCTCGCGTCCGAGTTCATCCTCGAGGAAGGCGAGCAGGTCGCTGACGAGCTCACGGTACCGGTGGGGGAAGAGACCCTCGCCCCGGGAGGTGAGATGGTACCGAGCGACCGGCCGTCCGCGTTCTTGCTTCACGATCCGCTCGGCGATGAGGCCCTCCCGCTCGAGCACGGCGATATGTCGCCGTACTGCGACGTCACTGATCCCGAGGACCTCGGCCAGTTCGGGAGCGCTGCGCTCCCGCTCACGTTTCAGGCTGCGGAGGATGGTGGCCCGGGGTTCTCCGAGCAAACTCACGAGCGAGCGCATGCTCGTCTCGACCGGCTCGGACTCGCTCCGAGGCTCGTCCGGAGCGTCTTCGGGAGAGAGCCATGTCCGCTCCTGCGGTTCACGACCCCTTGTTCCATCCGTCCCGACCTGTGCCTCTGACAGCCAGCTCACTCCACGCACTTTCCTGAAGCAGGTTGTTTTCTAAATGTTCTGGTTTAGATAGTAGGGAGGGTGGCGTCATCTTGCAAAGGCCGGTCACCCACGATCGATCGCGTCCCCCACCGGGGTGCACGGGACAACTCGGCTCGATTCGTGGTGTTCGTCCCGTTGTCCGCGACAGTGGTGCTCAGTAGGGTCGCTGGCGCCTCATCGGCCTCTCTCAGTTCGGGTCGCAGCCAGCGACGTCCGAGTCGGGGGCCGTGAGGGGCGCGGCTGCGGCCAGAAGGGACCCAACCGCGATTGAAGGCCCCGAGGGGCTGCTCTGCGGACGGCGGACAAGCCGCCACCTGCGGCGGTCACTCGGGGTCTTCCCAAGACCGCTGTCCCACCCGTGCGTTCAGCGGGAGGGCGCCGCCTCCGAATCGAATCTCGAGCCGCGGGGCATGCCCGCCGGCACCTGGGCGAGCTCTTCGGGCAAGGCGTCCCCGGAGTCCTCCGGCTCTCGTTTGGCACGCGCGAGCCAGCCGAGCACGAAACCGAGCAGCAGCCCGAGACTGACAAGAGCCGCTCGGCTGCCCCACACCCCCGCCGTTCCCCTGTCGAGACGCTCGGAGACGAAGTCACCCACTCTGTCGGTCGGGCCGCGGCTGTGACCGACGCGTCCGGCGAGGTCGGTGACGGACTCCTTGCCTTCCCGCGCTTGTTCCGCGAGCCGTCCGGTCGCGTCCTCCACAGCACCCTTCAGTCGCTCGGTGGGCGTCTCCCGGCGGGGAGAGATGCGCTCGAGGACTGGCTTGAAGCGCCCTTCGACGCGGTCGGCGACCTCACTGACGGTCATGGCATTCACCTCCCGTCATGGCCGCTGGGCCTCAGCCTTTGGCCACCGTCGCTTCAACTCAAGCAGGACGCTACCGGGGAGGGGGACGAGAGCCCCGTCGCTAGCCTGCGCCTATGTCCAGTGGCCCGCTACGCCTCGTCATCGCCGCGCTCGTGCTCTGCCTGCTGGCCCGGGCGGCGGCCGGGGCCTGGCGGAACCGCCTTCTCGCTGCCGTGGTGTGGCGAAAAGTGGGTCTGCGCCATATCGCGGGTGCGTTCGGGCTGTTCACGCTCGTTGCGACACTCGCATCCTTGCTGCTCACGTCCCCGCTGCTGCGCTTCGGGCTGGGTTCGATCGTGGGCTTCTCTGGCAACGCGGTCTTCACGCCGCTCGAGGAGTTGACGGCTCGTTCCGGTCTGGTGGGTGCGGACGGCGGGCACGACTGGTACCTGGTCGCGGCCGCCACCGTATTCCTCGGGTTCATCGCGCTTCTGGTGCCGTGGCTGGCCTTCATAGAGGAGGAGATCTTCCGGGGCGGATTGGAGGAGGCCGACCTGCGGCAGGAGGTCGGCGCAGCACTGCGCTTCGGGCTCGTCCACCTCGTCATGCTCGTACCGATCGCTGCTGCGCTCGCCATCGCTGTGGCCGGCTTCTGTTATGGGCGCATCTACCGCCGGGCGTACCACTCGGACGCGCACACCCGGGTCCCGGAGGTGGTGGCCCGCACGTACCGGCCGACCCCTCGGGCCCGCAGTGCGGCGCTGCGGGCCCTCCGACGCCGGACTCCTCCGGTCCACCTGCCGGAGGATGGCCCGGCGGCCCTGTTCGAGGGGGGGTCGCTGCCGATCGCGCCCTCCGCTGCCGTCCCGGCCCAACTGCGGCAGGCATCAGGCGTGCTCGCCTCCACCGTGTGGCACGCGACCTTCAACTCGCTCGTCCTCGTGCTCCTGTGGCTGGTCGTGATATTCGACGCAGCGGCAGGTTGAAGCCGGTGTCGACGCGGTCCGCCCCGGGGGCGGGCCCGGCGCTAGGTCCGCCTTTCGAGGACCGCTCGAATGCACTCGGCCACGGCGGCCGCCTCGGCTTCGTCCTCGTAGCGCTTGCGCGGCCAGAAGAACCCGCGTAAGCCGTCGCGGGGTCGCCGCGGCACGACGTGCACATGGAGGTGAGCGACGCTCTGACTCACCCGGTTGTTCATCCCCACGAATGTTCCCGTCGCGCCCATCGCCTCTGTGACCGCGGCCGCGAGACGTCGCACCCCTTCGAACAAGGGTCCTACGGCCGGCTCGGGCAGGTCGAGCAAGGTCACGTGGTGTTCGGGGGGGATGACGAGACAGTGGCCAGGAAAGAGGGGGCGGTGATCGAGGAAGGCGAACGCCCCGGGCGAGTCGAGGACGAGGTGGGCGCCGACCTCCCCGGTGAGGATGCGGCAGAAGACGCACGTGTCGAGCAGGGTTGCCGTGGGCCGCGGTCGCGGGTGAGGACCGGTCATCGCACATCGCCTGTTCCATGAGGGTCGTCGGACGCGGACGTGCGCACCGACCAGCGCAAGCCGGTAGCGTCGGCGAGGTCGTCGAGGAGTCCGGCAGGGTCCAGCGCCTCAGCCGCCGCGACGCATCCCGTCGCTTCTCCCAGCCCCGCAACGAGGCGTTCGGCGGCCGCTGCCATCGCCTCGGCCGTGAGGCCGTAAGGATCGCGCCCGTAGGCCCAGGCTCTCGCCACCTCTCCCGTGGCACCTTCCGCTTCGGCCACACACGCCCACCGGACGGATTGGCGTCCCTTCTCACCCGGTCCCTCCGGCCCACGCTCCAACAGGCGGGTGGCCGCCACCCGGGCAGGCTCCCACCGGGCGAGGTTGGCGATGAGTTGCGTGAGGTCGAGGAGCGGCCCGGGCAGGGCGATGTAGCTGCGGACGAGGCGGACCTCGGGTACGTGACGCGGCACGGTCAGCGGCTCGACACCTGGGATCCCGGCCGTGTAGCGCGGGCCGACCGGCCGCGGGAACCAGGCGTGGCGACGCACTTCCGCGAGCCCTTCCTCGACGAGATGCCCGTCAAGGAACGCGTGGCCGCGGCGGGCGAGGAGGCGGGAGATCGTCGTCCTGGTGCCCTTCGAAGCGCTGATCCCGGCTCCGCGGGCAATGTAGGCGGCGTGGATCTCGACCGCCCCGGCGACGGCGGCCGCTGCGAGGTGTGCCAGGAGATCTCCCATGATGCCCCAGAACCCACAGGCCAACACGGCGCTCACCCCGGCCTTGGCGGCCGGCCCTCCTTGGGTTTCGAACGCCCAGGCCAGGAAAGGCTGCTCACCGCACGCATCGAGGTAGTGGCACGGGGCGGCGACCGCAGCCTCGAGCACGGGCTGTCCGAGCGCGACAAAGGGACCCACGGTCGTCGCGAGCACATCCACCTCGCGGCAGAGGGCGGTGAGTGCGTCGCGGTCGTGGACGTCTACGACGCGCACACTCTGGGCGTGGTCGAGTCCCTCGACAGCGGTGCGTAACCGTTGCGGATGGCGTCCTGCGGCGACGAATGCCATGCCACGTCGATCGAGAGCGCGGGCCACGAGGCGGCCGGTGTAGCCGCTCGCGCCCAGCAACCCGACGACGGCCATACCCGCCCTCCCTCGCTCGGGTGGTCAGTCGGTCCAGCCCGCGACGGGGTTGTGCGCCCGCAGAACGGCCTCATGGGGCGGCGGTGGGCCAGGAGGCGTGCCGTCACCGAACGGACGGCCTCCCAACGCTTCGCGCCCGTGTGGCGACCCCCAGTTCATGAGGTCGGGTCCCACCGGCACGATCCCGGGCGGGTTGATGTCCGTGTGCACCTCGTAGTAGTGGCGCTTGATGTGCTCGAAATCGATCGTGTCGCCGAAGCCGGGTGTTTGAAACAGATCGCGAGCGTAGGCCCACAGGACCGGCATCTCGGTGAGCTTGTGCCGGTTGCACTTGAAGTGGTTGTGGTAGACGGCGTCGAAGCGCACGAGGGTCGTGAAGAGGCGGACGTCCGCCTCGGTGATGGCGTCGCCGACCAGGTAGCGCTGCGAGGCGAGACGATCGGCCGTCCAGTCGAGCCGTGCGAAAAGTCGGCCGTACGCCTCCTCGTAGGCCTCCTGACTGCCGGAGAAACCCGCCTCGTACACCCCGTTGTTCACGTCCCGGTAGATGACCTCGGATACCTCGTCGATCTCCTCGCGGAGGTGTCGCGGGTAGAGGTCCGGGGCCCCGTCGCGATGATGCTTCCTCCACTCGGTCGAGAAGTCGAGCGTGATCTGGGCGAAGTCGTTGCTGACGACGGCCCCGCTCGGGATGTCTACGAGGGCGGGAACGGTGATTCCGTGCTCGTAGCCGGGGACGGCGAGCTCGTATGCCTCCCGGAGACGCTCGATGCCGAGCACCGGATCGACACCGCCCGGGTCGAGGTCGAACTTCCAGCTACGCCAGTCGTGGGTGGGTCCGGCGACGCCCATGGACAGCGCCGCCTCGAGCCCCAGCAGTCGACGCACGATGATCGCCCGGTTGGCCCAGGGGCAGGCGCGGCTGACGATGAGGCGATACCGGCCGGGTTCCACCGGCCAGCCCCCGTCACCGTCCGAAGTGATGCGGTTCGAGATATAGCGGGTGTCGCGTTCGAACCGGTCTTCGACGTATTTGCCCCTGGGCTCATCGTGATCGTTCATGCCCCCGACCGTAGCGCTTGTTCGGGGGGCTCGGTCGACGCGCCCCGACGATCTGCATGAGTCCGAACGTCCGCTGCTGGAACACCTCGAGCCCGCGATCGGCGAGCGCACGTGCGAGTTCCTCGACGCCGAACATCCGGACGCCGCTGACGCGGCCGAGCAGGTCGGTGACCTGTGCGGGGGGCAGGCTCGTGGGGCGGCTCGTCGTGAGCAGCGCGAGGCGGCCGCCGGGCACAAGCGCTCGGGCCATGACGTCCAGTGCGGTCCAAGGGTCGGAAAAGAGGTGGAGCGCGGCGAAGCAGCAGACCGCGTCGACGCTGCCGGCCCGCACCCTCAGCGTGGCGACGTCGGAGCGGATGTAGACGACCTGGGAGGCATGGGTGTCTCTTGCGGCCCGGTCGAGCATCGGTGCCGAGATGTCGATGCCGATGACGGTGCCGTGCTCACCCACCTCGCGGGCAAACGTCCGGGTGAAGTTGCCCGGTCCGCAGGCCACGTCGAGGACCGTCGCGCCTTCCCCCAAAGCCAGCAGGTCACGGGCGAGGCGCTCTTCCTGCGCCATGGAAGGCCCCCTCGGCCCTTTGACGACTCGTCCGAGTGCCGGACGCCACCAGCGCTCGTACACGCTTGGAACGATCCGGGTCCTCATGAGCAGCTGGGCCAGGCTGCCAGCTGGCGGGTCGTGGGCTCCGACGAGGTCGAGGTAACCACCATCGTGCGGCAGCTCTTCGGTGTCGAGTTCGAGTACCTCGGCCGCCTTCCTGACTGCCCGCTCACTCGGTGCTCCCAACGCTTCCTCCTGCTCTGCGGCGGGACCCGGCTCGGCCACGACGACAGGGCATCGCGGCACACGCAGCCAATTACCGGCGAGGTCGCCTCGGGCCATCGCGACCCCGGGGGAGGTAGCCAGAAGGTCTTGGTAGCGGTTTCGTGACTCGGAGCGGCGCGGGTGCCACGATGCCCCCCCCCGGTTAAGAGGATCGCCCCGTGCCTCCCCCGCTTCGCGTCGCTGCGTTGCCACACGAGGCCACACTGCTGCGCGTCCTCGCCGACCCCGAGCGACCTCTGGAGCTGCCACCCGTGCCCGCGGGTCACGTCGTGACCGCCTCCGCCAGCACATCGTCCCTCGTCGGACTGCTGGACGAGCTGGAACTGCGCGGATACAGAAGCGTCGGCGTGCACGCTGTCCTGCTCGGCAGGCCGGATCTCGAGGTCATCGACCTGCTCGTGCCGGCGGCACTCCCACGCAGGTCGCCAGCTTGGTGGAGCGCGGCCGTCTCGTGCGCTGAGCACGTGTTCCGGCTCGAATTTGGGCCGGTGCGGTCGGCGCTGCGTGAGCTCCTCGCCGTCCATGCCCGAGTCACCGCGCTTGAATGGCCCGGCAACCGGTGAGGCACCCTGGTCTTGAATAGGCCAAGCCGCGCATGAGCCAATCCCGCGGCAGGAGCAGCGGCCGTGATCGACTGGACGCACGAGCTGACCGAGCAGCTCGACCGGCACTGGCGCAACCAGCTCCGTCCCCGGCTTGGCGGGCTCGGCGACGACGAGTACCTGTGGGAGCCCGTCTCAGTCTGTTGGAGCTTGCGCCGGCGCAGCGAGGCCACCACTTCGATGGCCGGCGGTGCTGGTGAACTGGTAATGGACTTCGAGATTCCCGAACCCACGCCGCCGCCGGTAACCACGATCGCCTGGCGGCTCGGCCATATCGCCATCGGGATCTTCGGAATGCGTGCCTCCGCGCATTTCGGAGATGGATCGATCAGCTATCAGACCACTTACTGGCCCGCGACCGCCGCGGGCGCGCTCGACCTCCTCGATCACCATTACCAGCGCTGGATGGACGCCGTCCGCGCCCTCGACGTCCAGGCCCTGTCACGACCGTGCGGGCCCGCTGAGGGCCCGTTCAGCGACTACCCCTTCGCGGCCCTCATCCTCCACATCAACCGAGAGGCCATCCACCACGGCGCCGAGATCGCCCTCCTGCGGGACCTGTACCAGGCGCGCCCGATGCAGTATGAGAGCGGGCCGCCCAGCTGACGCCACGCGGACCACTGCCTGACATAGGAAGGAGTGGCATGTCGCTGCAGGACAGGATCCAGGCCGAGCTCACCGACGCGATGAAGACTCGTGACCGGGCCCGGATGAGCGCGCTACGCCTGATTCTCGCCGAGATGCGTAACGATGCCGTGGCGCGCGGGCGCGGCCCCCAGGGGATGCTCGACGACGAGGAGGTCGCGCAGCTCCTCAGACGTGAAATGAAGCGCCGCAGGGAGTCGGCGGACGCCTTCGAGGCCGCGGGTCGCCCGGACCGGGCCGCCCAGGAGGAATCCGAGGCCGAGCTGTACGCGAGCTACCTCCCGCAGCCTCTGAGCGACGACGAGCTCGACGCCCTCGTGGACGAGGTGATCGCCGAGTCGGGGGCAAGGGCGCCACGGGGCATGGGCCCGGTCATGAAGGCGGTGATGGCCCGCGTCGGAAGCCGTGCCGAAGGTGCGCGGGTCGCGGATGTGGTCCGCGCACGGCTGCAGGGTTGAGGTCGGCACCTTTTCATGAGCTTCGCATCGAGCGGTCGCGACTGCGCATAGCAGCGCTAACGCCGCTTCATATGCCGTGGCTCGCGGACTCGGCTTTGTCCTCGAAAGAACGGAAAGATAAGCCATCTCGCGGGCCACAGCGGCAGGCTCACGCGAGTCGACGTGCACCTCTACGGCCTGCTTTCCGGGAACTCATTTCCCTAGCTGGCCGAGCAGGTCCCAGGATGACACAGGTGTGGCGATCGCCTTCGCCGCTCCGCGAGGCCATCTCGAACGGTCCTCACTTTGGCAGCGGTGGCGGTGGACGTCGTCGCAGGTGTGTGCCGCGGGGGAGGGAGGTCCAGGTGCGGCCGTTTCGGGTGATCGTGAACACCCCGGTTTCGGGGTCGAGGCGCTGTTTCCAGTTGCGGTCGTGCACGAGCTTGTGCCAGCGGCGCAGCAGCAGGGTGAGCTGGTCGGGATGATGCTCGCCACCGTCGGCCTGCTCGACCACATGGTGCACGTCCGCCCACGGGGCGGGGCCGGTGGAGCCGGGGAAGCGAC
>JBHELG010000011.1:0-3742 GCA_046263195.1 Nitriliruptorales bacterium
CCCTTCATGATCTGGACTCCCTCGTCGAACGAGGCGAGTACCACGGCGTCGGGACGCTGGCTCGTGATCTGCTGGACCTCCGCGGTGAAAGTCGGGGCCTTCGGGTCGTAGACGATCGGGGGCGGAACGTCGGCGCCCGAGCCCCTCAGCTGATCGGCTACGAGGTTTGCCAGCGCGCGGCCGTAGTCGTCGGCCCTTCCCACCACGGCGACCTTCTGCGCCCCGTCGGAGACGACGCGGTTGACGATGACCGGTGCCACGACGGCGTCGTCCGGCAGGACGGTGCGGAAGTAGAAGTCGGCGTTCTCCTGGGTGGAGAAGACCGGGGAGGTGTTCGAGGGCGAGCACTGCACGATGTTGTTGTCGCGCAGTGTCTGGATGATCTCCTGGGACATACCGGAGGCCGCCGCGCCGATGACCGCGTCGACCCCCTGGTTGACCTGACGCGCCGCCGCCTCCCTGACCCGTGCGGCGTCGCCGGCCTCGTCCCCGGTCCCCAGGCTCACCTGCTGGCCGAGCACGCCCCCCGCCCTTTTGATGTCATCGATGGCGAGCCTCGTGCCATGGATCATGGGCTGGCCGAGGTAGGCGAGCTGCCCCGTCTCCGACAGGATGTAACCGAGATCGAGTTTCGTGTCGGCGGCAGGTCTCTGCACTGCCGGGCCCGCTTCGGTTGCTTCCTCCGTGGCGGGCGGGGCGCCTCTTTCCCCGCCGGCACAAGCGGCGAGAGCGAAGCCGGCTGCGACCCCTGAGGCTGCCAGGCGCCTCCACCTGCGCGTCATCGCTCCTCTCCCGCCCATACGATCACCTCCACGGGTTCAGGCCACACACCACCTATCCGCGCACCATCGCAGGGGGGACGCACCCCCGGCGACGCGGCGGCAGGCAATGCGAGTGACCTGCTCAGAGCGGTTGCCGCCCCGACCCTCCGTCGTGGTTACCGCCCCGGCCAGAGAACCGGGGCGGTAGCGGGGTCAGGATCAGGAGAGGGTCACTTCATCCCTTGCCGACGGTCACCTCGACAATGGTTGGCACATCCTTGACCTTCAACTTCTCGGTGACGGTCACCTTCTCCTTCTCCCCGCTCTTCTCGCCTATGCCGCAAGCACCTGCCCCGAGCGCTAGCGCGCCGATGGCAGCGAGGGCGAGGATTCGCCGGGGTTGCGTGGCGTGCGTCATTGGAAACTCCCTGCTCTGGCGTCGCTCGGGCGTCAGTCCCCGGTTCCCGCTTTCGCCGGCCTGCGCTCCTCAGGGAACCCAGGCGCCTCAGCCACCGGTCGCCAACGCGGAGGATCAAATCACTTCGTCTTCAGCGTCTCCGTCTCGGTGACGGTCTCCCTCTCGGTCACCGTCTTGGTCGGCGTTGCCGTCTTCGTGGCGGTCTTGGTCGGCGACTCCTTCTCCTGCTGCTCCTCGCCCCCGCCACACGCGACGGCGCCCAAGGAGAGAGCGCCGATGGCGACGGCGCTCACCATGCTGCGGGCAAGCTTCGAGTTCATGGTCATGTCCTGTTCTCCACTCCACGGATGTCCGGCCCACTGCGTGCGTGTTTGACGAGGCGTCTCGACGGCCTCTTCTGCTCTGCGGTGCGTACTGACTGCCCCTACCCCTCACCGGGCTGACCGGTCAGCTAAGCCAGCGTTCCCACGGCGAGCGATCACCAAAGCGAGGGCTAGGCCACGCTGTCGTCAGGGTGTCTTCGTCTTTTGTTCCGTCTTCTTCTTCTCGCTCTTCTCAGACTTCTCCTTCTTGTGCTCCTTTTCCTGTTCTCCGCCGCATGCCACGGCGCCGAGGGTGAGGGCGCCGATGGCGACGGCGCTCACCATGCTGCGGGCAAGCTTCGAGGTCATGATCATGTCTTCTCGACTCCCCGGACGTCCGGGCCCACCGTCGGCGTGTCTCGTGCTGCGTGTTGACGCCTCTTCCCGTGCTGTGCGTACTGAGTACCTCACCCCATCGCTGGGCCCGACCGGTCAACGAAGCCCGGTGTTTCCTCGAGCCACCGGTCGCGGCCGCGGTCGTGGCTCAAGAAGTCTTCGTCTTCTGTTCCGTCTGCATCTTCTCGGTCTTCTCGGTCTTCTCCTTCTTCTGTTCCTCTTCCTGGCCGCCACCACAGGCCACGGCGCCGAAGGCGAGGGCGCCGACGGCGACCGCGCTCATCAGGCTGCGCGCAAGCTTCGATGTCACGATCATGGTCCGTTCTCCGGTCCGGATATCAGGCCCTCGAGGCTGCGGGTTCTAGCCTCGATCGTGCGTGGTGTCCTCCTGGCATGCACTGCACGGTCGCCGCGAGGGCGCACGGGTGCGTAGTCTGCCTACTACAGCGCTCGGAGCGTAGCCGGGAGAGTGGCCATTTGGCCAGCTTGGATGACCGAGCGCACGTGGCTGAGCGCGGCGATGTCGTCGGAGGGGTCTCCGTCGACGACGACAAGGTGTCCGGGCACCTGAGGGCTGAGATGGCCGAGGTCGTCGCGACCGAGGCAACGCGCCGCTGTCCGCGTTGCTGACCGCAGCGCCTGCTCGTGGCTCAACCCGGCTCGCTCGACGAGCAGGCGAGCCTCCGCCGCGATCTCCCCGTGGGGGTTGAAGGGTGTGCCGGCATCGGTGCCTGACGCGATCGGCACTCCGGCGCGGGCGGCGCGTCGGAAGGAGTCGACGTGGTTGTCGACGACGGACTCCGCCTTTGCGACGGCGTCCTCCGGTATCCCCCCGTCACGTCCATGCTCGACAATCTTCACGAGCGGGATGATGGTGGGCACGAGTATGGCGCCTGTCGCGAGCATGAGCTCGATCGCCTCATCATCGAGGAAGACGCCGTGCTCGATCGTCGTGACCCCGGCGCGCAGGGCCCGCTTCGTGCCCTCTGCTCCGATGACGTGAGCCGCCGTCCATGCCCCGACTTGCTGGGCGACCCGGGTGGCGGCAGCAAGCTCCTCCTCCTCGTAGGCGGCGTCGTCGAGTGGCACCCCTTCGGTGAGGATGCCACCGGTCGCGACGAGTTTGATGCCTGCCGCTCCGGCTTCGAGCTGCTCGCGGGCCGCCGTGGCCAGCTGGTCAGGCCCGGCCACCTCGACCCCCAGGAACGGTATGTGACCTCCCGGCGCTGTCAGTGCACGTCCCGCCGCGGCCACCTCGCAGCCGAGGAGGCCCCGAGCAGCAACGGCGCGACCGACGGCGATGGCCGCGATCCCTGGCGCTCCCAGGTCGCGCACCGCAACGATGCCTCGGGCAAGTGCCCGTGCCGCATTCGTTGCTGCCTTGAGCGCGAGATCCTCGGGCGATACTCCGCGTACCTCTTCGATGAAGCGTGCGCCGCCGTCGCAGGTGAGATGCACGTGGGCGTCGACCAGACCGGGTAGGACGGTGCCGTCCCCGACGTCGATCTCCTGCGCGTCCCAGCCTGGCCGCGGCGCACGGCTGGCCGGGCCTACGTAGGCCAACCTGCCAGCGGCGACGAGCACGAGTCCGTCCCGCACGGGCGGCTCGTCGATCGGCAGCACACGTCCGCGGGCCACGAGCGGAGGCGGCTCAGCGGTTGATGGCACGCAGCCTCCCGGGGGTTGTGCTCTCCCGACACGGAGACAGGATCGGGGTGCCCGGGCAGGCTAGATCATCCCAGGTTGGTAGCCGTCAAGCGGCGAGGTGTTGGTTGTCGGCGCTGAGCCAGGTTGCGAAGGCGATGTGTTCGTCGTAGACGGCATCGTGGGTCAGTACGCCGTCGAGGATTCCGACGAGCTTGTTG
>JBHELG010000012.1:0-7995 GCA_046263195.1 Nitriliruptorales bacterium
ATCGAAAAGGACCTCGTCGCGGCGTCGGCGACGCCGCTGGTGCTGGCGATCCTGGCCGAGGGTGAGAGTTACGGCTACGCCATTCTGAAGCGCGTTCGGGAGCTCTCGGACGGTGAGCTCGAGTGGACCGATGGGATGCTCTACCCGCTGCTCCATCGTCTGCACCGGCTCGGGTACGTGACCACGGAGTGGCGAACGCCGCCTGAGGGGCGGCGGCGCAGGTACTACGCGATCACCGATGAGGGGCATGCGGCACTAGCGGAGCACAAGCGGCAGTGGGTGACCGTGACGCGGGCGTTGGGTGACGTCTGGGGAGGCGCCGACCTGCTGCCCTTCGTGCTGGGGAGGGCCTGACCCGTGGAGCGGTTGGAGTCGGAGATCGCGGAGTGGCGGGCCTTCGTTGGACAGGGTCCCGCGGTCGATGGGCGTGACGTGGAGGAGTTGGAGGCTCATCTGCGTGATCAGATCGCTGATCTGGACGCGGCCGGTCTCGCTGCCGATGAGGCCTTCCTGGTCGCTGTGAAGCGGATGGGAAGACTCGACGAGTTGTCCCGGGAGTTCGCGCGCGAGTACAGCGGCAGGCTCTGGAGGCAACTCGTCATCTCCGGCGGGGGCGAGCAGCAACAGCTTGACAGCCGGTGGGTCGAGGCGCTGGTCTTCGCCGTTGCGGCGGCCGTCACGGTGCAGGTCGCACGCCTGGCTGCGGGGTTCCCGAGTGAGGAGTCCTCGTGGCTGCTGCGGAACGCGAGCCTCTTCGTGTTGCCGTTCCTCGCCGGCTACTTCGCCCGCCGACGGCGACTCACGCCGCGCCAGTCCCTGCTGACGGCTGCCCCGTTCGTGATCGCCGCCGTCGTGATCAACCTCTACCCGTACCGTGGCGAGGCCTCCACGGAGTTGCTCGTAGCTGCGCACTTGCCCGTCGTGCTGTGGTTCGTGGTCGCCTACCCGTACATGAGCGGCGTCGTGCGATCGCACGAGCGGCGCATGGACTTCGTCCGCTTCACGGGCGAGTGGTTCATCTACTACGTGCTGATCGCCCTCGGTGGGGGCGTGCTGATGGGGCTGACCGCGGGCATCCTCGAACCCGCCGGGGTCGACGCCGAGCGGGTCTTCGAGTGGGTGGTGCCCCTGGGGGCGGCGGGCGCGGTAATCGTGGCCGCATGGCTCGTCGAGTCGAAGCAGCGGGTCGTGGAGAACATGGCACCGGTGCTCACCATGATCTTCACACCTCTGTTCGCGGCGATGCTGATCATCGCCGTCGTCGTCTACGCGGCGACCGGACTGGGGGGCGCGTTCGATCGCGAACTCCTCGGCGTGTTCGACGCCCTGCTGGTGGTGGTCCTCGGGCTCGTCCTGTACGGGATGTCCGCCCGGGACCCGTCCACGTCGCCGGGCTGGATGGACGGCATCCAACTGGTCGCCGTCGTCAGCGCCCTCGTGCTCGACGTCATGGTGCTCGTCGCGATGATCGCCCGGATCGGCGAACTCGGGTTCACCCCGAACCGAACGGCAGCGCTCGGCCTCAACCTCGTGCTTCTCGTGAACCTGGCCGGTACCGCCTGGCTATCCACCCGATTCCTCACCGGACGCAGCACCCTCCACCGACTCGAGCGCTGGCAGACCACCTACCTGCCCGTCTTTGCCCTCTGGGCCGCCATGGTCGTGGTCATCCTCCCACCAATGTTCGCCTTCGCCTGACCGCATCGACCTGACCACAGCAACCCGACGAGACAGCGGCACGGGCCCTTGAAGGACCGCCAAGCATGTCGTGAGCAGTATGTGCGTCCCGCGGGGTCGACGGTCTGAGCTAGCGGCCTCGTCGCCGCCCCGCGTTCGTTGCGCCTTTGGTCACGCCACCCTGCGCTTCAACGCCAACACCGATAGAGGCGCGAAGATCGCGGCTATCGCGGCAGCCCACAGCAGTGACTGGACCACAGGACCGGCTACTGGTCCGCCGTTCAGCAGGCCTCTGGAGGCGTTGGTGAGGATGCTGACCGGGTTGACGTTGACGACCGGTTGCAGCCACCCTGGCAAGGTCTCGGCGGGCACGAACACGTTGCTGACGAAGGTGATCGGGAACAGGGCGGTGAAGCCGAAGACCTGCACCCGCTCGGCGTCCTGGGCCAGCACGCCCACCAACACCGAGACCCAGGAGAACGCTGCCGCGAAGACCAACACGAGCATGACGGCCCCGAGCAGACCCATGACGGAGGTGCCAAGTCGGAAGCCGAGGACCATGCCCACAGCGAGCACCAGCACGATCGACCAGGCCTGCTTGACCTGGTCGGCGACAATGCGGCCCGCCAGCGGTGCCCACCTGGCTATCGGCAGCGAGCGTAACCGGTCGAACACGCCCTTGGTCAGGTCGGTGTTGAGCCCTTGCCCGACGTACATGGTGACGAACAGCATGTTCATCACGATCACGCCCGGCAGCATGAAGGTCAGGTAGGCGCTCCAGTCCCCGGCGATCGCCCCGCCGAACATGAAGGTGAACAGCAGCACGAACATGATCGGCTGGATGCTGAAGTCCCCCAGCTCCCACGGGTTGTGCCGGACCTGCACGATCGAGCGCCAAGCCAAGGTAAGCGTCTGACGCAGCCCCTCAATCGCGCCCACCCGCGGGCTGAGGACGGGAGCGGCCGGGGTGGTGACGGTGACGGCGGTCATGCCGCGCTCCCTTCGTCGTTCTCTTCGGTCTCTTCGGCCGGGCGGCCCGTCAGGGACAGGAACACCTCGTTGAGACTGGAGCCTCGTAGCGCCAGCTCGCTGACCACGACCCCGGCATCATCGAGGCGACGCACCACCGCCGGCAGCACGGCCGGGTCGGCCACCTGCGCGGTCACCAGCTGGCCGTTCACGTCTGGGGCATCCTGCGCCAACTCGCCCACCACCGACACGGCGAGGGACAGGTTGGACGCCTCCTCCACCCGCACCGCAAGGGTCTGCGCCCCCGTCTTGGCCTTCAGCTCCTCGGGCGTTCCGGTCGCGATCACCCGACCGCGGTCGATCACCACGATCTCGTCTGCGAGTTCGTCCACTTCATCCAGGTACTGGGTGGTGAGCAGCACGGTTACGCCGTCAGAGACCAGGCTGCGAATGAGATTCCACAGCTCGCTACGGGCTCGGGGGTCCAGCCCCGTGGTGGGCTCGTCCAGGTAGAGAATCGGTGGCCGCCCCACCAGGCTCGCCGCCAGATCCAGCCGGCGGCGCATGCCACCTGAATAGGTCTTCGCTGCCCGGTGGGCCGCATCGGACAAGTGGAACTCGGCCAGCAACTCGTGGGCGCGCTGCTTGGCCTGCGGACGGGGCATGCCGAGCAGGCGCCCGATCAGCAGCAGGTTCTCGGCACCGGTCAGAGCCTGGTCGACCGCGGCATACTGCCCGGTCAGGCCGATGAGCTGGCGCACTCGGTGGGCGTCTCGGACCACGTCATATCCGCCCACCGAGGCGTGCCCCGCATCGGGCTGGAGCAGCGTGGCCAAGATGCGCACCGCGGTGGTCTTGCCGGCCCCGTTCGGCCCCAGCAGCCCGAGTACCGTGCCCGTACGGACCATGAGGTCAACGCCGTCCAGGGCGGTGATATCCCCGAAGCGCTTGGCCAGGCCCTCGGCCCAGATCGCATGACTCATCCGCCTCGCTCCCGTGCAGGATCGGTCCGCTCAACATGCCTCAGGGGAGAGACATTCCACTGAACTGGCGCTGACACGGCCTCCACCCTCCCCTGGCGGCCCCTCACCGCCCTCACGCATGACGTCGTGGTGCCCCCAAATTTGGGTCAGCTTGACGCGTCCGTCCCCTCGGGTCGGGGTGGTCGAGGCAGTGGACGTGGACGGCATCGACCATCGCCGTCATGGACTCAGACTTGGCACGAGCTGCCGCCAGCCCGAGATCGCGTCGGCGGGCACGTGACGCTGAACACGCAGGCCAGCGGCAAGACCAGAAGTGACTGGCCTGTCTGCTTTCGGCATGAGGTCACGAGGATTGCTGAGGGGCTTCAGCGTTGACCATCCAAGGCGTGCCGAACCGGTCGACGCACATTCCGAAACTCGGCGACCAGAAAGTTTCGACGATAGGCAGGGTGACCTCTCCGCCGTCGGCCAGCGCTTCGAACGCGCGCTCTGCCTCTGCCACGTCCGCAGCGGTGTAGTTGATGTGCATCCCGTGCACGCCTTTGAAGTCCCCCGTTGGGTCATCGGACCCCATCAAGATGTTTCCCTCGAACGTCAACGCGGCGTGCATGATCAGATTGGCCTGCTCAGGGGGTACGGGCTGGTCCGAGGGCATCTCCGACATCGGCAGCAGCACCAGCTCGCCGCCAAAGATCTGTTGGTATGCGGTGAATGCCTCCCGGCAGTTCCCGCTGAACATCAAGTACGGGTGAAAGGCCATGGAATCCTCCCAGTGCAGTCCTGTAGTTGGTTGCCAGCAGTCTGACGGAGCGTGCGGCGAAAAATCATCGTTGTCCGTCAGATGGAGTCGGCGGCCGGGGAGTCACGTCGGCCGCAGTCAATGACCTCGAGTGAGTGGCGCGACTCGTCGGAAGACCGAGGACCTCGACGAACGCCGCTAACACCTCCTCCTCGGGGGCGGGATGCCACGGTCAGCGCGCATCCCACCACGTCCTGGTCAGCGGGCAGCGACGCTCAGTCATCGAGAGCGGCTGATAGCGTCTGGCGAGCATCTCCGTACCTGCGCTCGTGCATCTCGTGCTCAGCCTGGCGGATGGCCTCCCGCAGCCGCTCAATCTCGGCCTCCAACTTGTCAAGGCGTCTGGCGCGCGACATCTCCTCCGCGCGGATGTAACGGTCGCTCATGCTGTCGTCCTCAGCGGGGGGTGGTGGACGCGCCCGGAGTCGAACCGGGATGCCCAGCCGCTCCGCGTGCGGTCTTGCGGCCGGGGCGATTCCTTCCGCGCCCTGAGTCGAGGCTACCCTCGCAGGCTTCGAACTGGGCTCGTTGGCGGTCACCGAGGCGAGGAATCGTAAGCCTGTGCTTACACAAGGGGCAGGCCTGGCCGTCCGGTCCCCTGAGAGACTGCCCTGGTTCCGAATAACGGTGGCGTTCAGTTCGTCTGAGGTCGTCACCTGCGGGATCAGCCGGTTGCGGGCGACGACCTCCAACGGGGGCGGGCAACGTCGACTGGCGGTGACGCGGACGGGGCGGGCGTGCTCGACGCTGTGCCACCGGTCCCGCTGGACTGGCTCTCATGGTCGGGGCGGCTTGTCCCGGTGCCCTCCGCTGTCGCCCCTGGGGCTTTTGAGCGCGCTGGGAGGGAGTCGAATCCCCGGCCGCCTGCCGTGATATCAGTGCGTAAGCGCTATGCTACGCCGTGTTTAGCCCCGACGGTGGGGTCCAGCAGTCTTCAGCCGCATGCGATTGGGACGTACGTTCTTCGCTTCGAGGCGCGAAGCCTGGTGGCATCTTGATCCTGACAGAGAAGGCTGCTGGTCGTGCCCCGCAACACCGGAGAGGCGCTCGATGATGCCGAGATCGGAGACCCGGTGCTCATCTTCCTGCTGGCCGGATATGAGGCGTTGCGAGCCCGCCTGTGCCAGATCAGCCGCACCCGCCCGCGCTGGGGCTACCGGCGTGCCTGGGCCTCGCTGCGAAACGACGGCTGGGCGGTCAACCGCAAGAAGGTGCAGCGCTTCTGGCGTGAGGAGGGGCTGCGAGTGCCTGCTTGCCGTCGTAAGCGCCAACGTCCGGGCACCTCCACCGTGCCCGCAGCTCGTCTGCGTGCCCAAGCACCCGATGAAGTGTGGGCGCTGGACTTCCAGTTCGACCAGACCGCGGACGGCAAGATCCTCAAGCTGCTCAACATCGTCGACGAGCACACCCGCGAAGCGCTTGCCAAGCCCGGCGCGTTCGCAGGGTGACGTGGGGCATGTCCGACTGGCGTTGAGCCTCCATCCAAACCTCCTGCATCGTCTGCTGCCACGCCACTAGACGAGCCGCGACGACGCCTGCACAAGGCCCGGATCAGTCGTCGCGGTCCAGGCAGGGGTCGTCGGGGTCGATCGCGCGCAGGATCCGCCGCGCAATGTTGTTCAGTTGCTGGGGCTGGGTCTTGGTGAGTGGGTCGAACACGATCCGGCGGACCTCGTTGACGTGGCCGGGGGCGGTGGCAACTACCTTGTCCCATCCGGCGTCGGTGAGGATCGCAAGGGTGTAGCGGCCGTCGGCCGGGTCCGGCGCCCGGCGCACCCAGCCTCGCTTCTCGAGCCGGGTGACGACCTGCGACAGCCGCGACAGTGACCCCTCTGCCAGGGCTGCTAGCTCGCTCATCCGCATCGTGCGATCCGGGGCCTCTGAGAGGGCCGCCATCACCGTGTACTCGAAGTGGCTGATGCCAGCGTCGCGTCGCAGCTGTGCGTCCAGGGCGGGACCGAGGCGCATCACGACACTGGCCAGCGCTAGCCAGGCCCGCCGCTCGTCGGGACCGAGCCACCGCGGCTCACGTGGCTCCTCTGGCGTCTGCATGCTGAGAGGGTAGCCCTGGACGCTTCACCGTTGAAGTTCTTTGGCTGGGAATGACTTCACGGTTGAAGTGGTTACCTGTAGCATCTAGCTTCAGGTTTGAAGTCAGGTGCTCGACCGTCCAGCCTGGACAGCAACGGAAAGAGAGACAGGACCATGCGCGCACTCCACGTCCCCGCCGCCGGAGCTCAGCCCGAGCTCGGAGATCTGCCCACCCCGACGCCGTCCGAGGGCACCGTCCTGATCCGGGTGAAGGCGGCCGGCCTGAACCCCATCGACAACAGCATCGCCTCCGGGATGGTGGCGGGGATGATCCCGCACGAGTACCCGCTGGTGCTCGGGCGTGACGCCGCCGGCGTGGTCGAGGCGGTCGGCGACGGCGTCGAGGGCATCGCTGTCGGCGATGAGGTCCTCGGCCACGTCCTGCTCGCCCCGCCCGTGCAGGCCGGAACCCTCGCCGAGTACGCCGTTCTCCCAGCCGCCGCGGTGGTGCACAAGCCCAAGAGCCTGGGCTTCGCGGCTGCAGCTGCGCTGCCGCTGGCCGGCGCGGCGGCCGCTCAGGCTGTCGAGTCGATCGACCCGCAGCCAGGTCAGACTGTCCTGGTCAACGGCGCCTCCGGCGGCGTCGGCTCCTTCGCCGTGCAGCTACTCGCCTCCCGTGGCACCACGGTGATCGCCACCGGCACATCTACCGACACCGACCGGCTGCGTGAGCTGGGCGCGGCCGAGGTGATCGACTTCACCGCAGGCCCGGTCGCCGAGCAGGTCCGCTCCGCCTACCCCGACGGCGTCGATGCCCTGGTCAACCTCGTCGGCTTCAGCGCAGACGACGTCCCCGTGGCCGCACTGCGCAGGGGCGGCGCGCTCGCGTCGACCACTGCCGAACCGGACGAGCAGACCGTCGCCGCACACGAACTGACCAGCGCACAGATCATGGTCGCTCCCGTCCGCGAGGTCGTCGCACCGCTCGCCGAGCAGGCAGCCGCCGGAACGCTCAAGGTCGCCGTGGCGGACGTCCTGCCGCTCGACCAGGCCGCCGCCGGGCTCGCCACGATCGCAGAGGGTCACGTCAGCGGGAAGATCGTCATCGACTGCGAGGCCTGAGGCGGCCGTGCCGGCGCAGGTCCCACGCCACCTCGACCCGCCGCTCCACGTCCGCCGCCCGTTGAACCCGGAGCCCACGGTGACCGTCCTCCTCAGGGAAAACAGCAGCACCGCCGCCGCGGATGCGCTGATCGATCCACGTCACCCGTTCGCCCAGCACCTGCGCCGCGTCGCCACGCTCGACTGTGAGCAGCCCCACGCCGCATGGACACCCGATCGCGGCGCGCTGCCGTCGCTGTACATCTCTCACGGCGCCCCGCCGACGTTCGCCGACCCCGCGTGGATGGAGGAGATGTTCAGCTGGGCACGCCGGCTGCCCAAGCCCAAGGCCATCCTCATCGTCTCGGCGCACTGGGAGTCCGACGACCTCGGCATCACCAGTACCGTGCCGACCGAGCTCGTCTACGACTTCGG
>JBHELG010000013.1:0-3252 GCA_046263195.1 Nitriliruptorales bacterium
CAGTCAGCTTGCCACCGGACTTTAAAGAACCCAGTCTCGGGGCGAGCGATCGCGGCACGGGGCAACAGGAGTCGATGATGATGACCGAACCGCAGTGGGAACACCAGTGGCTACAGAGAGGTTCGTCGGCGAGTGGACGTACGAAGCCGACGCCATGATGGAACCTGGCAGTCCCCCGAGGAGGCCGAGGGTACCGAGAGCGTGCGGCCGCTTGGTGACCTCTGGATTCTCGCCGAGGGACAGGGCGACGTACCCGGTGGCGGTGCGGCCGCGGCGATCATGACGCTCGGCCATCACCCGCATAAGAACCGGTACGTGGGCACGTGGATTGGCTCGACGATGACCCACTTGTGGGTGTGCGACGGCTCCCTGGATGCGGCCGGAAGGGTACTGACGCTTGAGACCGAGGGCACGCATATGGACGCCGGGGGGCAGATGGCACAGTACAAGGACGTGATCGAGTTCAAGAGCGACGACCACCGGGTCCTGACATCGCACATGCTGGGCGATGATGGGGAGTGGCACAGGTTCATGACGGGGAACTATCGGCGGAAGAAGTAGCTGGCGAAGCGTGACGGGAGCAGATCAAGATCGGACCTCGGTCATCGTTGACCTGCCGGTCCGCGGGGCTAGTCGCCTCGCCTGGGTTTGGCGTCCCATCGAGTTGTGTAAGTAAGGGCCGGAAGGTCGGGACAACGCGTCTGCTCCGGCAGTTCTTGATTAGAAGCGAGTGGGGTTGGCCGCACATAGGACGTGCGGTCTCGGAGAAGGATATGGAGTATGGGTAGCTTGGTTGTTGGCACGTTCCTCACACTCGACGGCGTGTATCAGGCGCCGGGCGGGCGGGACGAAGACCGCGAGGGTGGCTTCCAGCACGGCGGCTGGACCGCCCCCTACTGGGACGACGAACTGGGGCGGCGGATCGTCGAGGTTACGACGCGTCCCGACGCCCTTCTGCTCGGCCGCAAGACGTATGAGATCTTCGCCGGCTACTGGCCGAATGCGGATCCGACCGATCCCGTGGCTGCCCACCTCAACAATGTGCGCAAGTATGTCGCCTCACGCAGCCTGGACCAGGTCGAGTGGAACAATGCGAGGCTGATCAGGGGCGATGTCGCCGAGCAGGTGGCCAAGCTCAAGGAGGAGCACGAAGAGATCGCCGTGACCGGCAGCGGCGACCTGATCCAGACGCTGCTCAGACACGACTTGGTTGACATGTTCGGGCTTTGGATCTTCCCGCTCATCGTCGGCAGCGGTAAGCGGCTGTTCGGTGGTGGCACGCTGCCCGGTGCCCTGACGCTCACTGACTCGTTCACGTCGGACACTGGTGTGATCGTGGCCAACTACGAGCGAGCGGGCGCGGTCCGGACAGGCGAGGTGGGCTGACCGTTGCAAACGCAGGAGGGCTTTGAAGTTGTTTCATGCGGACGAAGGATTCGGCTCCCAATTTGAGGGACAGCGGTGGTCGAGGACGGTCTCGCCTGGGGTCGTCGGGTGCGAGGTCATGCTTGACCAGGATTTGGTCACCTGAACCGCACGCTGTGGGGGTTGGTCGTTGACGGGGGAGCATGAGGTGCGGCTCGATGCAGACGGGTCGGGCCGCCAGCATGTCAATTGTCGGTTGCGTTTGACTCGATCGCGCCGGGCTGGGACGTGCGGCCAGACTAGGCTGCTGGATGAGGGCTTCGACGATCTCGATCCTGCCGACGTGCGTGTACAGATCCTCCGGGTCAGTGACAGCTTCCATGAGCTGGCCAGCAATTGCTCGTGAGGTCGACGACCTCGAGGCTATCAAGCGTCCGGCTGGTCTCCCCAGCGGTAATGCAACCGCCAGGACCTGCTCGTGTGGGTGCCCTGCTCTACCCGCTCAGGTTGAGGATCGGGGTTGGGGCGCGGGAGACGTCGTCCGGTTTTGAAGACGGAGAGCCCGGTCGCCAGGGCAAGCGCGAGGACGTCGTAACCGGCCCCGGCGATTAGTGCGGTAGTGGCGCGGCCGGTCCCGGTGAGCATCTGGGTCTCTGCGGGGCCGATGACGAACGCGCCAACGAGCATGACGGAGACGATCAGGAGCAGCTTGGCGGTTACCCACGGGTAGCGGAGGATGCCCCACTTCGTGCCGAGACCTAGGGCTAGGCCAGTGACAAGCGCGCCCACGCTCAGGGGAATGCCGAACCACGTGCTGAACATATTCAGCACGTGGACGGACTCGATGGCGACATGGGGATCGCCGGTCGTGGCGGCGCGGATCGCGACCGCCAGGAAACCGGCGGCGTCGCCAAGCAGCCCGACTGAGATCATGATGTGAGCGGTCAGCAACGCCTGGCGTGCTCGGAGCGGCAGAAGCCTCCGTGTGCTCCGCCTCGACCCGGGCCTCTGGCCGTCCCGGCGTGTTGTGACCCTGTCGATGGCTGTTACTTGCTGCTCCATTGTCTCCCCTTCACCACGTCGCCTTGCTCGTGGCCTGCTCGGCAACGTTGTGTCGGAGTCGACCGAGCATGCCACTAAGCACGGTGATCTCTTCGTCGGTGAAGCCGGCGCGCAGCTGGGCATCGAATGCGCTCACGGTGGCGAGGAGGCGTCGCAATGGCCTCCCCTGCCTCGGTGAGTTCGACGTGGTGCACCCGGCGGTTGTTGGGATCGCGGGTTCGGGTGACGAGCCCGGCGGTCTCCATGCGGTTGAGGTGGTGGGTCAGTGTTGGGCCCTCGATGCCCACCGCCTCGGCCAGCTGGCGTTGCGCGTCGTGGTGTTGGCCCTTCAGCGACACGAGGATCAGCCACTACGTCGGCCGGCTAGGCCACTGCCGTCAAGCATCGGGTGCCGGTTTGACAACGTGGTGAGGCTGCCTTGAGGAATCTCTAAGAACGCCCGGCGCTGGCGCTGCGGCTTTCGCAGACACGTCTCAAGATCGGTTGCACCGCCCACACGATCCGCAACGACCACCCTGGCCAGCTGCAGCTGCACGCCAGCCGGATCGGCCGCTACCGGTAGGTTCCGGGCGACCATCACACGGCGACCATTGGCCCTACCGGCCAGGCCCACCCCCTACGCTTGTGCGACCTCGAATCAGGAGTTCGACTACCACGTCGCGCCTTCACCAGGATGGGGCATACCCGTCGGAGGCGTACTCGTGAGCCAGCGCCGCCGCTTCCTTTTGGCAGGCCTAGCGCTCCTCGCGCTGGCAGACGGGGCAATCGCCGTGGTTGGCGGCGGATCAGGAGGGGATAGCCGTCCTGGTAAGCGAGCCATAGGGC
>JBHELG010000014.1:0-27294 GCA_046263195.1 Nitriliruptorales bacterium
CGTCCGTGCCGTCGAGCCCGTCGAGGGATTCCATCCCGCCGTCGGGAAGTGGTTCTGTCGGAGGTTCCCTGAGGGCCCGACCCCGCCCCAGCGAGAGGGGTGGCCCCCCATCGCGGCCGGCAACGACACGCTGATCGCCGCGCCCACCGGCTCGGGCAAGACGCTGGCCGGGTTCCTCGTGTGCATCGACCGCTTGTACCGCGCCCACGAGGCAGGCGAGCCCGTCGAGGGCATCGCCCGGGTGGTGTACGTGTCGCCGCTGAAGGCGCTGGCCGTCGACATCGCCGAGAACCTGCAGCGGCCGCTGCGGGAGATCGCCGAGGTCGCCGCCGAGCTCGGCCTCGACCCTCCCGCCATCACCGTCGCCGTACGGACCGGCGATACGACGAGCGCGGAGCGGGCACGCATGGCACGCAGGCCGCCCAGCTTCGTCGTCACCACGCCGGAGTCGCTGTACCTGCTGGTGACCAGCGCCAGCGGCCGCCAGGCGCTGCAGACCGTCGACACCGTGATCGTCGACGAGATCCACGCGGTGGCGCGTGACAAGCGCGGGTCGCACCTGGCCCTCACCCTCGAACGGCTGGAGGCGTTGTGCGACACCCGCCCGAGCCGGGTGGCGCTGTCGGCCACCCAGCGGCCCGTCGAGACCGTCGCCCGGTTGCTGGTGGGCGACCGGCCGCTGCCGGCGATCGTCGACGCCGGCCACCAGCGGGAGCTCGACCTGGCCATCGAGCTGCCCGAGGGGGAGCTGGAGGCCGTCGCCAGCGCGGAGCAGGTGTCCGACGTGCTCGACCGCATCGCCGCCCACGTGAAGGAGCACCGCACCACGCTGGTGTTCGTCAACACCCGCCGCCTGGCCGAGCGGTTCGCCCACCAGCTCGGCGAGCGCCTCGGCGACGACGTGGTGGCCGCCCACCACGGGAGCCTGTCCAAGGACCGCCGCCACCGCGTGGAGACCCGCCTGCGGGCCGGCGAGCTGAGGGCCCTGGTCGCCACCGCCTCCCTCGAGCTCGGCATCGACGTCGGCCCGGTCGAGCTGGTGTGCCAGATCGGCTCGCCCCGCAGCATCGCCACCTTCCTTCAGCGGGTGGGCCGGTCCAACCACTCCCGCGCCGGAGTGCCCAAGGGTCGGCTCTACCCGCTGACTCGGGACGAGCTGGTGGAGTGCGCCGCCCTGCTCGGCGCCGTGCGGGCTGGTCGCCTCGACACCATCCAGATCCCCCGCCTGCCCCTCGACATCCTGGCCCAGCAGGTGGTGGCCGAGGTCAGCGCCCAGGAGTGGCGGACCGACGACCTCTATGAGCTGGTGCGCCGGGCCGCTCCCTACGGCGAACTCAGCCGCGAGCAGTTCGACGAGGTGGTCGAGCTGGTTGCCGAGGGCGTCCACACCGGCCGGGGGCCACGGGGCCGCTACGTGTACCACGACGCCGTCAACGGCGAGGTGCGGGGGCGCAAGGGGGCACGGCTGGCCGCCTTGACCTCGGGGGGCGCCATCCCCGAGGTCGGCGACTACCGGGTGGTGGCCGAGCCCGACGAGACCTTCATCGGCACCGTCAACGAGGACTGGGCGGTGGAGTCGATCGCGGGTGACATCTTCCTGCTCGGGACCCACTCCTGGCAGGTCCGCCGGGTCGAGGCGGGAGTGGTACGGGTGAGCGACGCGGGGGACGCCCCGCCGACGGTGCCGTTCTGGTTTGGTGAGGCGCCTGCCCGAACCGTCGAGCTGTGCGAAGAGGTGTCGCGGCTGCGTGAGCGGCTCGACGAGTTCCTCGCCGAGGGCGCTCCCGACGGTGCCCGCACCTGGCTGGCGGCGACCACGGGCATAGGCGTGGACGTGGCGACGATGCTTCTTGACTACGTCGCCGCGGGGCGCGCGGTTCTCGGCGTCACCCCGACCTTGCGGAGGCTCGTCCTCGAACGCTTCTTCGACGAGACCGGGGGAATGCAGCTCGTGGTTCACTCCCCCTACGGAGGACGCATCAACCGAGCCTTCGGATTGGCACTACGCAAGAAGTTCTGCCGCACCTTCAACTTCGAGCTGCAGGCGGCCGCGAACGACGACGCCATCGTGCTCTCCCTCGGACCGCACCACAGCTTCCCCCTCGACGAGGTACCACGCTACGTGAGCAGCCGGACGGTCGAGGACACCCTGCAACAAGCGATCCTCGACGCGCCGATGTTCATCTCCCGCTGGCGCTGGAACCTCAACCGCTCCTTGCTCGTGCTGCGATTCCGTGGCGGCCGGCGCAACCCGCCGCAGATACAACGCATGGAAGCCGACGACCTCATGGCGGCCCTGTTCCCCCAGGCCGCGGCCTGCCAGGACAACCTGGTCGGCCCCATCGAGATCCCCGACCATCTGATCGTGCGTCAGACCATCGATGACACGTTGCGCGAGGCGCTCGATGTCGACGGGCTGCGTACGCTGCTCGAGGGCATGGAGGCCGGCAAGATCGTCGTCCACACAGTCGACACCACCGAACCGTCGGTGTTCGCCCACGAGATTCTCACCGCCCGACCCTACGCGTTCCTCGACGACGAGGAACTGCAGAACCGTCGCACGAACGCCGTGACCCTCCGTCGCGGCCTCTCCGTGGACCTCGCGTCCATCGGGCGGCTCGACCCCGACGCGATCGCCCAGGTTCACGAAGAGATCACTCCCCAGCCGGAGAACAGCGACGACCTGCACGACCTGCTGTGCTCGCTCGTCGTGTTGCCGCCCCGCGAGGAGTGGCGCGAATTGTGGAACGAGCTCGCGGCGCGGGACCGGGGACAGGTCGTCACCCACGACGGTCGCGAGCTGTGGTGCGCCACCGAGACGATCGACGACGTCAAGGGCCTGTTCGAGGGTGAGGACACGCCGGCGGCTGCCGTGGTGCGGGGACACCTCGAACTCGCGGGGATCACCACGATCCCTGCGCTGGCGTCGTCGACCGGACTACCCGCCGGTCGTGTGGCGTCGGCGCTAGCGCTGCTCGAACACGAGGGCTTCGTCCTCCAAGGCAGGTACTCGCCGGACAGCGAAGAGGTGGAGTGGGTCGCGCGTCGCCTGCTCGCCCGCATGCACGCCTACTCGCGCCGTGTCCGTCGGCGAGGCGTTGAACCGGCCACGGCACAAGATTTCATGCGCTTCCTCCTGCGCTGGCAACACCTGGCATCAGACACCCAACTGACAGGTGACGAGGGGCTGGCGGCGGTCATCGGGCAGCTCCAGGGCTGGGAAGCGGCGGCAGGAGCATGGGAGCCCGAGCTGCTGGGACGACGACTGCGCCACTACGACGCCACGGCCCTCGACCGGCTCTGTCACCAGGGTGAGGTCGGCTGGTTGCGTCTCAGCGTGCGATCCCGGGACGTGGACGCACCCCCCGGCGCGCCGAGCAGGGCCACTCCCATCTCCGTCGTGTTCCGGGACGACCTGGTGTGGCTGCTGGAGGCGGCGCGGGGTGGCACGCATCCGGTGGAGCCGACCGCCGGCGCAACCTCCGAGATCATCGAGGTGCTGCGCACGAGGGGGGCCTGCTTCGCCACGGAGCTCGGGGAGGCGACGAGGCGGTTGCCCGAGGACATCGAGCGGGCGCTGTGGGACGGGGTCGCGCGGGGCCTTCTCACGTCGGACGGGTTCGGTGCGATCCGGGCCCGCGTGGCGAGGAGGGGCCGTGCCGGCGTCGAGACCATCCGGTTCTCCCGCCTCATGCGGGGTGTCCGCATCAGTCGGGGCATGTCTGGCGGGCGCTGGTCGCTCGTGCCGCTGGCGACGGCCGACATCGACCGCGAAGAGTTGGCCGAGGCGGTCGCCGGGCTGCTCTTGAACCGCTGGGGTGTGGTGTTCCGCGACCTTGCGCGCCGGGAGTCGATCCGCCTTCCCTGGCGCGACGTGCAGCGGGCCCTGCGCCGGTTCGAGGACCGAGGCCTGGTACGAGGAGGTCGCTTCGTCTCCGGCTTCGGAGGCGAGCAGTTCGCGCTCCCCGAGGCGGCCGAGCAGCTCACACACGTCCGCAAGATGCCCCGCCAGGGGGAGCAGGTGGTCGTCAACGCGACCGACCCACTCAACCTCGTCGGCACCATCATCACCGGGACCACGGTACCCGCGATTCGAACCCGCCGGGTCGTCTTCGTCGACGGCGTGCCCGAACAGCCCTAGGGGGGAGGCGTGCCGCTCGGCGTCGAGGGAGGCGGCGGTTCGACACTGAAGTACTTGGCGAGATCGGCCGGCATGATGTGGGAGGGAGTCCGGTTGAAGATCGTGCCGGTGCGTTCGAGCGCTCGCGCGACCAGACCCGAACAGATGTGTTGCCCCTCGTAGGCGAAGGTGAATTTGGCGCCGGTGAGAAGTGACAGGGCGATGCTCACGATGGTGAGCCACGCGTACGGCTGCCCGACCGACCACTCGGCGAAAGCGACCACCTGTTCGCGATCCTCGTCGGAGGCGGTGATGCGGACGAGCTGATACTCCGTGGCGTCGTATGCCGCGATCTTGCGCCGGGTTACGCCGGCGCCGAGCGCTTCGACGAGGTCGCCGGACTCGTGAACGATGAGCGCAACATGGTTCCACCGCGTGTACTTGCGGTCGTCCCCGTGGATGCGCAGGCGCTGCCCGAATCGGATCAGACGGCTCGTCCAGGCCCGACCATGGGTCAGGATGAAGTCGCCCGCCCGAAGGCCGGATGCGTACGCACCCGGCTCGTAGGACTCCACCGCGAGGCGTTCGACTGCCTGGAACGGCTGCCTCGCTCGGCTCACGTCCACTCCGAAGGGCCCACGACGGCAGCGTCTTCGAGGATGACCCGGCAGAGGCCGAGCACGGCCATCTGCCTGCCCCTATCACAGAACACCCCCTGGCTCCTTCCTGAACCTTCCCACCGGCGGTATTGGCTTTCGACGTGGCACTCGCCCGGGGAGACCTTTCCCCGCAGGACGAGACGAGGGGAACTACGCGTGGGCCGTCATCAGTGGGACCAAGGCGGCGTCCCCGCGGATAGGGGACTGCGCGGTTCAGCCCGGCCTAGCGCCGGCGCTCACGAGTCGATCCTGCAGACCTCCGCTCGAGAGGTGACGCAGCGGCCAGCGACGTGGGACCGCCCGCCGGGGAAGCTTCGCCGGCGGGACCGGTCCTGGGCTCGTGGACGCCTAGGACGCCTCGCGACTGTCCCGCTCGACCACCGCCCCACCTCTTCAACCGTCCGCCCCGCTTAGCGCCCGCCCCAGACGCCCCTCGGTAACCACCATCGACACCGCGCGCCCCCGCGCATCCAACGAGGGGCTTTCGTAGCAGGCATGGCAGCCCAAGGCAAGGAGCGTGGGCGTCATGAAGGAAAGGATCTATATGCGTGCAATACTTACTTGCCCTGCAGATGCGACCTAGGGTCGTGGTACCGACCTAAAGGTATGAATCGTCCATCTAGCTGGTCTGGGGAGGGTCCCGTGCCGCACCGCACTCTGATAGCCGTCATGCTCATGGCGCTCGTCGCACCCAGCTGCGCCCGAGAGCAGCCCGGGGGCACGAAGATCGGGGAGCCCACTGCCAGCCCGGGACAGGGTGGGACGCTGGTCGTGGCCATCGACGAAGACCCAGGCTCGCTCAATCCCGCCATCACGACCAGCGGCTCTACCCATACCGCCTCGGAACTGTTCTTCAACGGCCTCGTCGCGCTCGACGAGCAGGGCGAGCCGAGCCCGGAGCTCGCCAGGGAGTGGCGGATCGAGGAGGACGGTCGCGTCTACCGCTTCCATTTGCGCGAGGGCGTGACCTGGCACGACGGCCAGCCCTTCACCTCCGCCGACGTGAAATACAGCTTCGAGCAGGTCATCATCCCCTTCCACGCCAGGACGAAGGCCTCGATGGGACCGGCCCTGGCCGGCATCGAAACCCCCGATGCCCATACCGTCGTCTTCCGCTTCAAAGAGCCCTACGCGCCGCTCCTGCTGCAGCTGAACGTGACCGAGGCCCCGATCGTCCCCCGCCACGTGTACGAAGGCACCGATCCCCAGACCAACCCGGCCAACAACACGCCCGTCGGGACCGGCCCGTTCCGCTTCGTCTCCTATCAGAAGGGAACCGAGATCCGGGCAGCGCGCAACGAGAACTATTTCAAGGAGGGCCTGCCCTACTTCGACGAAATCGTGCAACGCATAATCAAGGATCGCTCCACCCAGGTCCTGTCGCTGGAGAATGGTGAGGTCGACTTCCTTTGGAACGTGCCCGGCCCCGACCAGGCACGGCTGAGGGAGGATCCCAACATCGAGCTCGGACAGACCGCGTCGAACCCAGGCGGTTCGAACTGCATCATGACCATCGCCTTCAATCTCGACCGCCCGATGCTCCGCCGGCTCGAGGTGCGTCGCGCCATCGGCCACGCTCTCGACCGCCAGCGCTTCGTCGACCAGATCCTCTTCCAAGAGGGACAAGTCGCCGACGCGCCCATCTCGAGCGGAATCCCCTGGGCTCACGCCGAGGGTCTCGACCTACCGCGCTTCGATCGGGCGGAAGCCGAGCGGTTGCTCGATGCCGCCGGCTGGAGACGCGAGGGGCAAGGCCCGCGCGCTGCCCGGGGGGTCGCGGGAGTGCCCGAGGGAACGCCCTTGGCCATCACGTTCCTGCACTTCCCAGCCTTCGCGAAATATGGGGAGCTCGTGCGCGAGCAACTGGGAGCAGTGGGCATCCAGGTCAACCTGGAGCCACTGGAATCGGCGGTGTTCGCTCCCAGGGTCTTCAGAGAGGACAACTTCGACACGGCCATCATCTCCTACTGCAACGGGCCGGACCCCGAGATCGGGGTGCGGCGGATGTACGACTCGACGCAGATCGGAGAGGCCCCGTTCACGAACGCCTCGCACTACTCGAATCCGGAGGTCGACCGCTTGTTCGAACAGGCCAGCCAGACGGTAGACCGCAACCAGCGCGGGCAGCTGTACCGCCGCATCCAGGAGATCGTCGTACGCGACCTGCCCTACGTGTGGGTGGTCGAAACGCTGGGAACGCGCGCGTGGCCGGCCGAGTGCGAGGGGTTCCAGCCATGGACGGGACTGTTCGCAGAGGCGGGCCGCTGCCGTAGGTAGCACCTGGGGCCGGTGAGTCTCCGCTATCTGATCCGCCGGCTGGCACAGCTCGTTCCCACGGCGGGGCTCATCCTGGTCGGCACGTTCGTGCTCATCCATCTCGCGCCCGGCGACCCGATCTTCGCGCTGGCCGGAGAGCAGGGCGACGCCGCCTACTACGCGCTGATGCGGCGGCGGTTCGGCCTGGATCTGCCGCTACCCCGCCAGCTGGCGGTCTACCTCGCCAACGTCATTCGGGGGGACCTCGGTGCTTCGTACGTCCACAGACGCTCATCCCTGGCCGTGGTCGTGGAGCGCCTGCCGGCCACGCTTCTGTTGGCGTCCGCTGCGCTGGCGATCTCCACCCTCGTCGGCATCGGACTCGGGGTGGTCTCAGCACGTCGCGTCCATCGCCCCACTGACGTGGGGGTGCGCCTCGCCGCCTTGTGCGGCTACGCCGCGCCTTCGTTTTGGCTCGGCCAGCTGGCCGTGGTAGCGCTGGCCCTCGGGGCAGGGCTCTTCCCCGTGCACGGGATCACCGATCCCCGTGAGGCCTTGACCGGCTGGGCGCGGATCGTCGACGTCGCACACCACCTCGTGCTGCCTGCCTGCGTCCTGGCCGCGACCGAGGTAGCGGTGAACACCCGGCTCGTCCGCGCGAGTCTCATCGAGGTATCGCGCATGGAATTCATGCGCACGGCCCGGGCGAAGGGGCTGCCGGAGCGCAGCGTGCTCCGCCATGCCCTGCGCAACGCACTCCTGCCGGTCGTGACCGTGATCGGCACCAGGACGGGCATGTTCATGGCCAGCGCCACGCTGGTCGAGATCGTCTTTGCGTGGCCAGGGGTCGGCACGCTGCTGCTGTCCGCTTCGCAAACCCGCGACTACCCCGTCCTGCTCACCGTCTTTCTGCTGGCCTCGCTGGCGGTCGTCATCGCGAACCTTCTGACCGACCTCGCCTACACCCTGCTCGACCCGAGAATCGTCTATGAGTGAAAGCGCAGTGGGAACAGCCGGGCCGGCTCTCCGGGCGAGACCGCTGCTCGTGGGCATGTTGCGAACCCCCGGTGGTTCTCTGGGTCTCGTGCTCGTCGGGCTCACAGTGGCCATCGGATTGCTCGCCGACATCCTGGGAGGCGCAGACCCCTTCGCTTCCGTTGCGGAGCCTCTCGTCGCCCCTACGAGGCTCCACCTGCTCGGCACCGACGACCTCGGACGTGATCTCGCCGCCCTCGTCGTCCATGGACTGCGGACATCCCTCGTCATCGGGACAGGGGTGGCGTGTGTTGCCGGGTTGATCGGGATAGCCGTCGGGGCGGTCTCAGGGTCGCGAGGCGGGCTGGTGGACGATGTGCTCATGCACGCGACCGAACTCGTGCAGGTCATCCCGCGCTTCTTCCTGGCTGTGGTGGTCGTGGCCTTCTTCGGCCCCGGCCTGGTCAATCTCATCGTGCTGCTCGGCCTGACGTCGTGGCCCTGGACGGCCAGGGTGGTACGGGCGGAGGTGCTCTCCCTGAGACGGCGAGACTTCGTCTCTGCCGCCCGCTCGCTGGGTGCGGCCGAGACGCGTGTGCTGCTGCGCCATCTCGTCCCGAATGCACTGCCGGCGGCCGTCGTGATGGTCACGCTCGAGGCGTCGCGAGCCATCCTGCTCGAGGCGGGCCTGGGTTTCGTGGGCCTCACCGACCCCGATGTGGTGAGTCTGGGCTACCTCGCAAACAACGCGCAGCGCTTTCTGCGCGTCGCCTGGTGGATGGTGCTGTTCCCTGGGATCGCCATCGTCATGCTCGTGGTCGGTCTCAACCTGCTCGGTGACGCCGTCAACGAGCGACTGAGTCCATGGGAGGAGCACTGATGCGGGAGGCGTGCAGTTGGTCCCAGATCAGCCGCCGGACAGCTGCCAGGGCGTCATCGACACCGGCCTCGTAGCGGTGGGAGTCGCCCGTCAACCGTGCCTCCGCGACGAGATCGTCGCGGATCCTGCTGAGGCGGCGCTCGAAGTAACCGATTTCGCTGGACACTGCCATTCGCTCTCCTGCCTCCGCGTGATGCCGTCGAAAGGAGCGAAACTCAGCCGCTACCGCTGAGTTCACGCGGACCAGGAGTGAGCCTCGCAATGCGAGAGTCGGATGGGAAGGGGCGGTGGTCCTTTGTTGGCCATCCCTCGAACGCCTACTCGTGCGTTTCGGGCGAGCTGACCTGGAGCTGCGCCGCGTCGTGAGGAAGCCCTGCGTTGCGTCCGCAGGCGAGACATTGGCATGCTCCTTCCTATCTCCCCTTAGCCGCTGATGACGCGTCCGGCGGGGAATCGACGAGTCGAGAGGGGCGGGGAAATGCGAAGGACGTTCGGGGGGCTGACCATCGCGTTGCTGGTCGCCGGTCTGCTCACAGCCTGCGGCCAGGGGGACGAGAGGGAACGCGCTGCGCCGGCTACCACCCAAGCAGTTGTGACAGAGAAGGTGACAAGACAGGAATCCACGGCTGACGTCGCACCCACAAAGATCGATATCACGGGCAAGGACTATGCCTTCGATGTTCCCGCCACGATGCAGGGCGGACTCGTAGAAATCTCGTTCTTCAACGCCGGACGCGAGCCCCACTTCGCCGGTTTCGCGAAGGTCGCGCCCGGCAAGACCTTCGACGATGCCCGGGCTGCCCTCACCGCTCCGCCTGGGGCCGTGCCTCCGGCCGGCCCTCCGCCCCTAGAGGACTTCGGGGGCGCCTCGACCATCGAACCGGGCGCTCGGAGCAAGTTAGCCTTCAACCTTCCTGCCGGCACCTACGCGCTGTACTGCCAGATTCCGTCGCCCGATGGCATCCCCCACGGGAACAAGGGCATGATCACCCAGCTGACCGTCACCGAGGGCAGCGCGGGCAGGCTGCCGGCCTCCGTGGGAACCGTGGTCGCGACCGATTTCGCCTTCAATCCTGTTCCGCCGTTGAGGGCCGGCACGAACGTCGTTCGGGTGCGCAACGAGGGCAAGCAGATTCACGAGCTCAACCTCGTGGAGCTCGGCTCGGGCAAGACGGCCGAGGACGTCGCAGACTGGTACCGCCAGCCGGCCGGTCCGCCGCCGATGCGCTTCGCTGGCGGGGTCGCAATAAAGCCCGGAGAAGAGGCGACTGCTGAGCTCGACATGAAGGCCGGTACGGCCTACGCCTACATCTGCGAGATCCCCGATTTCCTCGGCGATTTCAATCTCCACGTCACGAAGGGCATGTACACGAAACCCTTCAGCGTCTCCTGACCGTCGGAAGTAGCAACACGCGAGCTCTTGGGATCATGGGCGGGGGCACTTGCCCCCGCCCATGGCTCACGACAGGACAGCAGTCAGCAGAGCCCCGGGGGCTGGGAGGTGGCACAGTGGTTGCCCACGAACCGGATCGCGGTTCCGGTCTGGTCCCAGACGAGGTCGGCCGGCCTGTTGTCGAAGCTGCGGTTCCTCGTGACGAGGATGCTGCTCGGTGGGATATCGGGAACAGGCCCGGTTAGTACCACGATGCCGCCCGCGATGTCAGCCTCTCCGGCCGGCTGGTTCTCCCACACGTTGTTGCCGCGTACACGGACGTGTTGCGCTCCAGCGAGGATGATGCCCGCGCCGGAGATGGTGGGCTCTTCTTCCGCAGGCTGCTGTGCCTCCGGCGCCTGCTGGTATTCCTCCCCCTCGTCCTCATGATGCGGCTCAGGGGCGCACAGCTTGTTGTTGCGGAAGATCTCGTTGCCGGCCAGGGTCAGATCCCCTGCCGGTGTGGGCTCGCTGAGTGCCAACACTCCGGCGCAGTTACCGGTGAAGACGTTGTGAACGACCCGTGTGCCCTGAGCCGAGCGGTAGAAGAGCCCGAGGCTGCCCCCCTCAGCACTGTTGCCAAGCACGAGCGCATTGGCCTCCGGGGCATCACCGATGTAGTACGCCGCGAAACCAGTGTCGCTTGCGCGATTGTAGACGAAGCGTGTCCCAGTCGACGCTATCGCGAAGGCGCCGTATATCTCGTTCCTCTCGAATTCGTTGTGTGAAACTTTGAGGTTCTCGGTCGCAACACCGAGGACTCCCATCGCGAAGCCCTGGATATTGAACCCGTCCACGGTCACGTTCGGAAGAAGTCTGCCGGTTTCAACCGCTTCCTCCGTGAACTCGAACTCGCCTGCGGTGCAGATACCCACGATGAAGTCGGGCAGCTCGTTGCAGGCGGTTTCCGGGGGCTGCTGCGGTGGCGTGAGGACGGCACCGGACCCGAGCAGTTTGATCCCGTCCTTGCGGATCTCGAGGCTCTCGGCGTACGTCCCTGGCCGCACGACAATGGTGTCACCAGGTTGCCCTGCGTCTATGGCTTCCTGTATCGATTCCCCTGGTTCGACGACGTCACTCGCGGCTCCGTAGGCCGGGACGACCAGCCCGACCACCATGAGTAGCATCACGACAACGATCGCCTTCGCTTTCAACCCCATGGCTACCCCCTGCTTTGTGACGGAGTCTTGTTCGTCCTCCTGATTCGCATGCTGCAGCTGGGATTCAGAAGGGTTCGCGCGAAACGCCGCAATTACCCACCGCGGTTAAACCGCCCTCACTACCCGGAACCCCATAACTTCACCTTAACGTCCTTTCGCGGTAAACAGCAATGGAGGCGAGATAGCCGTGAGAAAACGAGAGGTAGCCGACACTGCAACTCGCACAATTGGCCTAATCCGAACAGCTCTGTGGTCCACGAGATGGTTGCAGAAAGAGGCGCTTTTTCGCGGACGCAGCGAAGCTGATAATCGAATCGGTTCCCGTCAGCAGCCGGTACGTGATGGACGAGTTGCGTCCCTTGGATTCTGTCGCTGATCGCTACGATCTTGTGAGGCTCTGGCATCGTTCGTTCGCCGGACGCTGGCCGCTGAACGTGGTCGATCTCCTGAAGGTGCTCGAATCGGCCGCCGCTCGCGATGCCACCCTGGTTGCTCTGGCCGGCGGTCGATTGATCGGCCTCGCGGCAGCAGGCATTCGTGCGGACGAGGGACAGCTGCAGGTCCTTGTGGTTGATCCTGCCGCGCGCCGCAGGGGCGTTGCGACGTTGCTGCATGCTGAGGCACTCAGCCGCCTGCGGGCAGCGGGCTGCACCCGGGCCCGCGTCGGCAACGCTCTGTGGCCCGGGATCCCGGCGACCGCGAGAGGCGCGCTCGCATTCTTCGCCAACTGTGGCTGGAGGCTGGGTCAAGAGACCTTCGACCTCGTCGGGCGTCTCCGAGACGTCCCCAGGCACCCTGCGCTGCCCGGCGATGTCGAGATTGTCACGGCCGTCACCCCCGGTGCCGTGCGGGACCTGCTCGATTTTCAGCAGCGTGTCTTCCCCCGCTGGGCAGACGACTACCGGCGGACGGCCGAGGCAGGAGACCTCGAAGACATCGTGCTAGCCCGGGACGCATCAGGGGAAGTCCTCGGGGCGGTCCTGGTACATGGGCCTGGATCTTCGCGGTGGGAGAACAAGCGCGTGTGGCAAAAGATCCTTGGTGAAGACATGTGCGTGATCGGGGAGGTCGGGGTCTCCCCGAAGTCCCGACGCAGGGGCATCGGCCTCGCGCTCGTTGCCCAAGCGTCCCGATGGCTGAGCCGACGTGGTGGTGATTCCTGCCTCATCCACTGGACGGGACTCGTCAGCTGGTATGGAAGGCTCGGTTACGAGATCTGGGCCGAGTACCGACTTGCGGAGCTGAAGCTCTGAGCCGGACCCCGACCCGTCAGAAGGAGCCGGCGGCACGACCCTTGTCCTTCCCCGGTCAACCGGCTTCCTCTTCCCAAGTCCAACTCGCTCGGTCACCCACATCAACCGTCGCGAGGCGGGAGGACTTCTGCCTCCGTAGCAGCGCTTCAACCTCCCCGGCGCGATAGCGTCGATGGCCACCGAGGGTGCGGTAGGGCGTCAGCTGGCCAGCGTCGGCCCAGCGAGCGATGGTCTTCGGATGCACGCCGAAGAGGCGGGCGACCTCACTCGGAGAGAGAAGTTTTTCGTCTCGCTCGTAGCCTGCCACTGCGTCACCTCGTCAACGTGGTCGTGGTGCACCCGGCGGGCGTACCGAGGAGGCACCGTCACGGCTTTACAGAGACGGAGCGGATCCGTCCCGGCCTGCCTACGCTCCCTTGCGCTTCGTCTCCCAGACGATCACCTCGTCCGTATAGAGATAATCGCCCGAAGTGGACCGCCCGCCATCGGGAGGTCCTACGTAACAACTGGGCCCGGCCTACGTACCTTTTCGGGCGGCCTCGATGACGGGTACGCAGTCAACGCACTGGCCGGGACCTCCACCCACGCGCCCTACGTGCTTCTTCTTGTGCGACGGGGCGGGGGTTGGTGGGACTCCCCGGAGGGGAGCCGATGCCCCAGAGCGGCAGAGCGCCAGAGCAGTGCGCTGCTCCTCCCCGCCCGCTCCCCTCTCTGGTCTGCCCCGCTTCGACGCGTGCGGCGCCCCCCCGTACGTCCCTACGTAACCGGTGGCGCTGAGGCGGTGGGGACGACCTCGCTGTCGACAGTCCCTCACCAGTCGTCCTGTCCTGCCCGACAGCTCGGCCCTCGAGGAGCTGCGGGGCTCCGCCCACGCGGACTTTTTCCTTTCGTCCCCCTTCACCCGCCCCAGTCCCAATAGGCTCCCTCATCCCTCCTCATGCAGACGCTTGCCCGATTCTCACCACTGAACCTATGGAGCCCCTCGCAGGGCTTGTCTCCGTCACGTTCTTCTGCCCCCCCGCTAGAATGAGGTTTCGAGCGATATAGGGCAGAGAGGAAGGTGCTTCTCGGCGGAAGGTGCGTCATGAAGGGCGACAAGGTGGAGGTCATGATCGATGCTGGTGATGGCGTCCGCGTATACGAACTTGTCGCCCGTCGCGCCGGTCGTCGGGTAGAGATATCGAGCGGACGTGGCATCGTCGAAGTCACAGAGGTGACTCGGACCGGTCAACCCGTCAGGACAGCTCGTTTCATGGCCACTCGCGTCGTAGCCATAGTCGAACATCCGGCCAGCGAGGAGCCTTCGACGAACGATCCTTCACCTCAAGGCTGACCAGACGGCCGGTCCCTCCTCCTCGCGTGACAGCCTTGGCGCTCCTCAGAAAAACCACAGTCCATGGGTGAAGACGATTACCCCTACGGCTGCCACTGGTGCCATGATCAGCAACACGACGTTGTGCGATCGCTCTGATCGTGTCGCTTCCGCCATCAGTATCACAATAGGGAAGAAAGTCAGTAGCATTCGTGGTGTCGCGAAATAGAAACCAGAGGTCGCATAGCCTGCAAGAGTCCCGCCCATGAATCCCACATAGCCCCACTCCCGCCGCCGCAGATACACAACGATGATTGCTGTTGCAGCGACTACGGCTATGATCTCTCCGCGCCAGGCATAAGCCCATGCAGCCGAATGTGTGGCACCGACCATATCGTGCCACGTGGCTTGGAAAGTGGTGATCGGATCAGTCGGACGCCGGTGCCAGGCGCGTAGAGCGATGAGGAAGTGCAGGGGATGCCCCATTCGTCGCCACAGAAAGCCGGCGTAGACGAGCAGCGGTATGCTGGCGAGTGCCAGCGCTCCGAGATGCGCCAGGCGTTGTCTCCAGGCCAGTCTCTGCCGTAGCCCCTCCAGGAAGAGTCCGAACAGGAGGGTGACCCCGGTCAGACGTGCTCCCACTGCTATTGCCGCTGGCAAGACGACCGCCCCCCAGCGTGCGCGGCGGGCATAGTAGAAGGCTGGGATTGCTCCCGCTAAGAGGAGCGTGTCTCCGTACGGTGCTACCAGGAAGACCGCCGTGGGGAAGAACGCCAGATAGGTGCAGGCCCGCCATCCGGATTCCTCACCCACCTCCTCCTCGACTAGCCGGTGCAGATAGGCGAGAGCGACGAGAGACGCAACAGCAGCGACGACCAACCCGGCCACCGTCGCGTCCAGGCCGAAGAGCATCAAAGGCCTGAGAGTCAAGGGCAACAGAGGAAAGTATGCGGTGTTCCACCACCTCTCGCCATACCCGTTATAGGCGATATCGATGTAGTGCGACGCGTCCCATTGGTTCCACATGCTGGCTACTGGTTCAGTTTGCGTGCTCCATGGCGGGCCACGTAGTTCGCCCAAGAACGCCCCGGCGAGATACGCAACAAGAAGAAACACGAAGCGTGTCACAAGTACGAGTGTCAGAGCGTCAGTCCAAGCCGTTACTCGGCCGTCGTTCCGCCATCTGCTCGGGATCGGTCCACACCGCACGGTTGTGACCCCATCCTGCCCGCCTAATACGCGGAACGAGTCGCATGCTTCATGCGCATGGAGAACAGGGGAAGCTCACGACGCACTCTACAAGCCTCGGGACACGTGCCGGTTTCAACAGAGGGCCGGTGCGGTCCCGCGGACTGAGGTGTCAGCTGAAAGTGCTGCCCATCGTGCGTCGCGACCACGCGGATGAGACGAGCAGGAGCAGGAGTAGCCGACCCCACGGCGTCTTCTCTGCCCGCCGCGGAGTTCCGATGTGACGCGTAGGTTGACGGCGAGTCTGTGAGGCAGGGACCTCCACCCAGCAGTCACACGGGGGTCAAGTAGACGTCGGCCCCTTCCAGCGGGTCTTGACCCCGGGTGTCCCCACGCCCTTCCTCGCATCCCCGAAGCCAGCGGTGCCCGTAGCCGTGCGGACCTTCCGCCCTGTCTGAATTGCCGCAACTCCCAGTCCTCAGACCACGAGCCCTACTTGAGGGTGAACCTTTTCCACAGGCTTATCGACAGGCAGTGGAAAAGTGTGGGTGACTGGAAGGCTCTAGGGAGGCTTGCGGTCGGCACCGCTGTCGCGAGAGCGAATCGGGGACAGCGTGAGGCTGGACAAAGAACGGGCCGAGAGCCACGAGGTCAGGCTCGGCCACGGGTGCAGGAGGAACCCAGCCAGGGTGTGGTCGGTCGCATCGGTTCGCGCGAACCAGTGAAGACGGCTACCACTCGGTCGTGTACCGTGTCCGCCACCTCAGTTCCCCGCGTGCCTTCACGTCTGACGGCGGATGATGGATGGGTTCCCGGGGCCCGTAGCTCAGCTGGCAGAGCGCCTGCTTTGCAAGCAGGAAGTCGTCGGTTCGAATCCGATCGGGTCCACCAACCTGGTCGATCGGCCTCTTCTGGCCGACACCTGGAGTTGAGCGCTCAGATCTGACCCTGCCCAGGTGGTGGGTGAGCGCGTCAAGCCTTGGGAGCTGCTGGTGCCGGAACCCCGGGTGGCGGTGGCGTAGCGTCATAGTCGCATGGAGGACCCCACATGCCACGGTTGGCTGTCTTGGCCTCGGTCTCAGCAACGCGCAGCCGCTCGACGAAAATCTGAGGCACGGCGCGGGCCTGTCCTTCACGTACCGCCAGCTCGTTGTAGAGGACTCCCGACTCCAGCCAGACATAGGCGGTGATTTTTCCGTCGGCTCCAGGCTGTCCCTCGGGCATGACGTAGACCGTCGAGCCGGTCGGCAGAACTCCCTCGGCGAAGCGAGCCGCTTCCGCACCCCAGCATTCGGGCGGAAGACCGGCAGACGGAGCTTCCGGAGCGTCCATCTCGCGCAACTGGATCTCCTGCCCTGGTCCGGAGCCCAGCACGTCTCCGGGCTCCTTGACGTCCAAGACGACGGTGTCGGCGTCGACTATCCGTTCGACGACCGCGATCTGCGAGCCGTACGGCCTGTCGTCGCGCTCCTCCTTGGGCTCCGCAGATCCGCAGGCAGAAACCAGGAGGGCCAGCAACGCGAGCCAGGCCAGGGTCGAACGCTTCCACACTCGTCGTCCTTTCACTTTGCGCCGCCCGCCGCTCGCCCGGATTCTCTCGGGCGCTCTCTGCGGGAACTCGCAATCTCCACAGCCGCTAGCGCCGGCCGGCCTCTCGAAGAGGCGCGTGTGGACGGCCGCTGACGCACCGGTGATGTCAACGACGAAGGGGGGACCGAGGTGGCGCGCGGATATTTTTGCGCCGCTCCCGGCGCGCGGGCTGCCGGTACGGCACGACCGATCGAGGAGGATCAGCCCTCGTTCGGCGGAAGGTGAGTCGTACCACCGAGTGCAAGAACTTCGGCTGCCTCCCCCATCATCTCCGACAGGGTGGGATGCGGGTGCACCGACAGGCTCACGTCTCGCGCCACCGCGCCCATCTCCACTGCGAGCACACCTTCCGCGATCATCGCCTCGGCACGCCGACCGACTATGCCCCAACCGAGCACACGTTGTGTCTCTGGCTCGATGATGAGCTTCGTAAGCCCCTCCTGGGCGCCCATCGTCTTCGCCCGCCCCGATGCTCGCCAGGGAAAGTGCGCCACCTCGATCTCACGCCCATCCGATACCGCCTGTTGTTCGGTCAGCCCGCACCAGGCGATCGCAGGATCGGTGTACACGACGGCAGGCACCGCCCGCACGTCGTAGGCGGCCGGCTCCCCGGCGATGACCTCGGCTGCCACGATCCCCTCACGCATGGCCTCGTGCGCGAGAAGCATGCCGCCGTTCACGTCCCCAATGGCGTAGATCCGCTCGTCGCCTGTCCGTCGCCGCTCGTCAACGGTCAGGAAGCCGTCCTCGTCGACTTCGATCTCGGTGTTCTCGAGGCCGAGGTTGTCGGAGTTCGGCTGGCGACCCATGGCAACAAGGACGCGGTCGAACGTCGTCTCCTCGGGCGCCTCGTCACCCTCGAAGGTCACCTCCATGCCCTCGTCGCTTTCTTTGACCTCGGTCACCTTCGTGTTCAGGTGGACCCCGGCGAACAGCGTCTGCACCCGATTGGCCAGGGGCTCGACGAGGTCGGCGTCGGCGTTCGGCATGAGACGGTCGACCATCTCGACGAGGGTCACCCGGCTACCGAGCGACGCATAGACGCTGCCCATCTCCAGGCCGATGTAGCCCCCGCCGACGACGAGCAGCCGCTCGGGTACGTCCGGCAGGTCGAGCGCCCCGTCCGAGGACATGATGCGTCCGCCGAACTCCGTACCCGGCAAGGGGGTCGGCCGTGACCCCGTCGCCACGATGCCGTACTGGTACTCGATGAATCCCACGTCCTCGACGTGCACCCGCCGGGACGCGTCGAAACGTGCCCGCCCTTCGACGACGCGCACGCCCCGTTTCTCGGCGATCTGCTCGAGCCCGGTCACGAGCTCGTCGACGACCTTGTCCTTCCACGTGCGCACACCGTCGAGGTCGATCTCCGGCTCGCCGAACTTCACCCCCATGCCGCCGGCTTCCTCTGCCTGGTGGAGTACCTCGGCGAGGTGCAGCAAGGCCTTGGAGGGGATGCACCCCCGCTGCAGGCAGACCCCGCCCAACCGAGACTCCTCGGTCACGAGCGTCACGTCCAAGCCAAGGTCGGCGACCCGGAACGCCGCCGCGTAGCCGCCGGGTCCCCCCCCGATGACGACGACATCAGTCCGTTCCGGCAGGTCGCCCATGACCATTGCTGGCCTCCTTCACACCCGCAGCAGGAAGGTCTCGGGTTCTTCGAGCATCTCCGCCAGGAAACGGACGAAGCGGGCCGCATCGGCGCCGTCGATGATGCGGTGGTCGAACGACAGCGACAGCGGCAGCTTCAGCCGTGGCACGAGCTCGTGGCTGTCGAGCTCGCCTTCGACAGCCGCCTCGAGCTGGGCCCGACCCAGCCCGAGGATGGCTACCTCGGGAAAGTTGATGATCGGGGTGAAGAAGATGCCTCCGATGGGGCCGGTGTTCGTAATGGTGAACGTCCCGCCCTGGAGGTCCTCGTTGCCGAGCTCCCGCGCCCGGGCCTGATCGGTGAGGCGGCTGACCTCTTGGGCGAGCTCATGGACCGGGAGTCGGTCGACGTCCCTCACGACGGGGACGAGGAGCCCGTCCTCCGTAGCCATTGCGACTCCGAGGTTGTAGTAGTGCTTCACAACGATCTCACCCGACTCGACGTCGAGCGTCGCGTTGAAGAAGGGAAACTCCTTCAGAGCGGAGACCGTCGCCTTCATGACGAGGATCATGAGGGTGACGTTCGCGTCGGTCCTCTCCGACTGCTCGTGGCGGAACGCCTCGAGTTGGGTGACGTCCGCCATGTCGTGGTGGGTGACGTGGGGGATCTGAGACCACGACATCGTCATGTGCTCGGCGGTGGCACGCCGGACGCCCCGGAGCGGCACCCGCTCGACCTCGCCCCAGCGCGAGAAGTCCGGCAGCTCCGGTGCTTCGGCAACGAGCGGTTCGGCTTCCGTAACCTCCTCTTCCTCCTCGGCCTCCGCCTCGGCTGCCGGAGATTCCTCGGCTGCCGCCCGCACGTCCTCGGCGGTAACCCGCCCGTCCGGACCACTGGGTTCCACCGCCTGGAGGTCTACGTCGAGCTCACGGGCGAGACGACGAGTGGCGGGCGACGCGGGCACCGGGCCGTCCTCCCCGCCTCCGGCCCGAGCTGACGCCGGCTCCTCGACTTCCGCCTCCTCTTCCTCCTCGGCCTCCGCCTCGACCTCCTCTTCCTCCTCGGCCTCGACCTCCTCTTCCTCCTCGGCCTCGGCCTCCTCTTCCTCCTCGGCCTCTGGGGCCTCGCCGTCGGCGAACGTCACGAGCACCGATCCGACTTCGACGACCTGGCCGGCCTCGACCTCGACGGTTGCGATCTCGCCGCTATGGGGCGAGGGCAGTTCGTTCGTTGCCTTGTCGGTTTCGATCGTTACGAGAAGGTCGCCCTCCTCGACCTCGTCACCGGGCGAGACATGGACTTCGACGATTTCGGCCTCGCTGATCCCCTCGCCGGGGTCCCCCATCTTGAACTCGCGTGGCATGGCTTACCTCACGTCCTCGTCTCGAGCGCTCGTCGAGCTGCGACCAAGATCCTGTCGGCATCGGGGATGTAGTCCTGTTCGCGGGCGAACATGGGCACGAGGACGTCGTAGCCCGTCACCCGCTCAACCGGCACCTCGAGATACCAGAACGACTTCTCGTTCAGCCGGGCGATGATTTCCGCGGCGGGACCGAAGCTGCGCTGGGCCTCGTGTACGACCACCACGCGCCCCGTCTTGCGCGCGGACTCGGTGAACTTCGTGTCGTCGAGGGGGGAGATGGTCAGGATGTCGATGACCTCGGCCTCCACGCCGTCCTCGTCCGACAGGCGGTCAGCGGCTTCCAGGGTGCGGTGGAGCATGGCGCCCCACGCGACCATCGTGAGGTCGTCGCCCTCACGCACAACCTGTGACTCACCGATCGGCAGGGTTTCCTCCTCGTCGGGGACCTCCTCGCGAACCGCTCGGTAGATCACCTTCGGCTCGAAGAAGACGACGGGATCTGGGTCGCGGATCGCCGTGACGAGCAGGGCCCGTGCGGTGCGCGGCCCTGACGGAATCACCATCTTCAGGCCGGGTATCGACCCGTACCACGCCTCCCGGCTCTCTCCGTGATGTTCGAGGGCGCGCACACCGGCCCCATAGGGTGTTCGGATGACCATCGGACAGGTGTAGCGGCTGCGCGAGCGCCAGCGCATGCGAGCCGCGTGGGACTCGATCTGATGCATCGCGTAATACATGAACCCCGAGAACTGGATCTCCGGGATGGGCCGCAGCCCATTGATGGCCATGCCGACCGAGGAGGCGATGATCACTGCCTCCGCCAGAGGGGTGTCGATCACTCGTCGTTCGCCGAACTTGTCGAGCAGCCCCTCGGTTACCCGGAACACTCCGCCGTCGACCCCAACGTCCTCCCCGAGGACAACGACGCGTTCGTCCTGCTCCATCTCCTGGTGGAGCGCGTGATTGATCGCCTCCGCCATGGTGCGCTCAGCCATGTCTCATCCTTCACGCTGCTCGACGAACACCTCACGCTGCTCGCGCAGATACTGCGGCATCTCCGCGTAGTGATGCTCGAACATGTCGACTGGGTCGCCGAGCTCCCCCATTTGTTCCTGCGCTTCGTCCCAGGCGGAGGAGATCTCCTCCTCGATCTCCTCCTCGAGCCGCTCGATGTCCTCTTCGTTGAGCACACCACGGTCAAGCAGGAAGCGTTGGAAGCGTCGGATCGGTTCGTGAGACTTCCACTCCTCCTCCTCCTCCGCCTCCCGGTACTTCGAGGGGTCGTCCGCAGTGGTGTGGACCGAAAGGCGATACGTGACGCACTCGACGAGGGTGGGTCCCCCGCCAGAACGACCACGTTCCACCGCTTCCGTAGCGGCGAGATAGACGGCGAAAACGTCGTTGCCATCGACGCGCAATCCGGGGATGCCATAGGCGACCGCCCGTTGGGCGATCGTCTCGTTTTTCATCTGCTTCTCGAGCGGAACCGAGATGGCGTACTGGTTGTTCTGACACAGAAAGATGACCGGTGCCTCGAGCACTGCCGCAAAGTTCACGGCTTCGTGAAAGTCACCTTCCGAGGTAGACCCGTCACCGAAGAACACCATCGCGACGTCGTCACGGTCCTGATATTTCGCCGCGTATGCGAGGCCCACCGCGTGGGGTATCTGGGAGCCCACCGGCACGCAGATGGGCAGGTCCTTCTGGTCCTCGGGAACTTCAGCGCCCTCGTTGTAGCCCGCGTCATACAGGATCATTCCCGTGAGCGGGGTACCTCGCCACAGGGCCGCCGCGCTCTCACGGTAAGAGGGAACCATCCAGTCACTGTCACGCAGGGCGGCGACGGCGGCGATCTGGGCCGCCTCCTGGCCCAAGGCAGGCGCGAAGGTCCCGATCCGCCCCTGTGCCTGCCATTGCAGCAAGTGCTCGTCCAACCGTCGGCTCAAGACCATCGTGCGATGCAGACGTTGGAGCAGCTCCTTGTCGAGATCCGGCAACAAGTCCTCGTCAACCTGTCCGTCCTGGTCCAAGACGGAGATGTCCTCGCATTCGACCGCCACATCCAACGCGACTCTCGGCATCGGCTCACCCCTTACCCATCGTTCCCCCCTTCCTAGGTGCAAGCAGCGCCCCGCACCAGGCCTTGGTGCGTCCTCCTGATCCCCGTCCGGGGTCTTTGCCGTCCGGAAGCAAGACTCTGGCTACAGGGAAATGCGTGGCGGCTGGGCATCGGAAACACTCCAGGGCGTGACGTGACACCGCGGCGGCAAGATCCAGCGGTGCGCCATGGCCTGTCGATGGTGCTCGCCCCACCCGGTGACGAGGTCGCGGATCGAGGAGACTCCGAGGCGAGATGGTAGAGCCCTAGCTCACCTCGGGGAGGACTCGGAGCCTCGAAACCGAATGCTTTCCGCTAGAACTTGAGCGCGCGACCTACGTCCCGGACAAAGAGGACGGCTTGGTTCTAACACTCAACGGCTATCGTCCCGACGTCACGGCAGCACTGCTGTATATGCGGTATTGCATTAAGTGACGTGTTAGCTCGTTGCCCCTTCGAGCCAACACACGAGCACGTTCGCCGGATGTGGGACGGTTCAAGAACCCCGCAGTCAACAAGCCCAGTCTCTTACTCTTGATGCAGTCACTGAGTAAGCGATCTGCTGCCACCAAACCAGATCACAGCGCTCGTGGCTCTTCCCAGAGCGCCTCGTCGAGCTCTCTTTCGCGCTTCTTCTTCACGAAGAAGCCGATTGCCCCCACTGCGGCGAGAAGCAGCGCGATGAGCCCTTTCCTGCTTCGCGACTTCTCGTGGTCGCGATCCTCACTCATGCTTCTTCCCTTCCCACGAGTCCATGACAGGTTGCCACTCGACCCGAGCCGGGTCACCCTGCTTCGGGGGACGGGTGGACAGGAGTGGGGCTCGGCAGCCGTTCTCGAGGCGCCGCACGAGGGATGGCCACTCACCGGCCAGTGGAGGCCTTCGGAGTGGCGGCCGGCGCCGGGAACCACGCAGTTCGCGCTCGAATGCGGACCCGGCCACCCGCTGTGGGCCAAGGTGGACTTGAACCACCGACCTCACCCTTATCAGGGCGTCCTGTTCGTGTCTCCAGCGGCGTCGCGTGCCGTTTGGTGCTCTGACCTGCGGAAGGACAGATATGTTGTTCATCTGGTGCCACACCCTGGAAACGAGGTGCCGAAAATCATGTGTCCAAATGGTGTCCACGCTGAGAGCTGACCATCTTGAACTTGTAGACGCTGTGGACTCAGGTGAGCGACGTAGTCTTGTAGACGTTGTAGACTGACGACGTCGTCCTCAGGAGGACGCGGCGTGAGTGGAGTAGTGCTCGACCACGTGCTCGAGCGGTTGCGCGAAAAGGCGGAGCGGAGCGCTGAGTTCGCCGAGGCGCTCCAGCACCTGGCGGCCGAAGACCTCGACGACCCCTTCGGCAGACCGCCTGATGGTGCCCTGGCCGTGGCGCGCCGGATCAATCGACGCCGCCAGCATGAGCGTGCCGAGCAGCTCCGTCGCAGGTCGCTGACGACCCCGCAGGTGGTCGAACTCATCGGCTCGGTGTCGAACCGCAAGGCCGTCGACCGGCGGCGCAAGCGAAACCGACTCCTCGGGATTGGGGTGGGCAACGAGACGCTGCATCCCGACTGGCAGTTCGACCCCCGCCGACGTGCCACCCGAGAGGGGCTCGAGCGTGTGCTCCCAGCGCTGCGGGAAGTAGCGGCGGACGCGCTCGACGCCGACGCGATCATGGTCGCCCCGCGGCAGGATCTGGGTGGTCGCAGCATCGCCGACATCTTCATCGACGGAGATGCTGACCTGGCGGTGCGGTTGATCCACCTGTCTGGTGACCAGTCCTGACCGTCTTTCCCAGCGAGAGGCCGGCCGGGCTTCGGCTCACGCGTCCACGCTCCACGTGGTGGCGGATCGACGAAGCGCCGCTGGACGACTGGCAGTGGAGGCCTTTCACCCAGCCTCGGCACCGCTTCGACCCGCCATCGGGTCGCTTCCGGGTTCGCTACGCCGCCAGCCGCGCCGTGGCGGCGGCCCGAGAGCGGTTCCCGTCCCGTCGCATCGCCGACGGGCACGGGGTGCTGTGGCTCGTGGAGCTGCGCATCGAAACCTCAGCCCTGCACCTGACCCACCAAGTCAACCTTGACGTGCTCGGCCTCGACGACCGTATCAACACTGGTCGCCTCGACCGGCCCGTGCCCGGGATCGGCGACCCGTTGCTCGACGTCTGCCAGGCACTGTCCGACGCGGTCTTCGATTGGTGGCACGAGTCACCTCCTCCGCTTGTTTACCGCACTCGCAGCGTTCCCTCGGCTCGCAGCGTCGCCTTCACCAAACACGTCCCGTGGACCGTGCTCCGCATCGGACGCCTACGCCAGGTGACCAACCTGCTCGTGAAGCTGGTCGAACAGCACGGCTTTGACGTCCCCCAGCACTGGCTCCAGTAGTGCGGTGGTCGAGGGACTGCTGCACTGACGGTCAGAGGCCACGGCCGAGCCCCAGCGTAATAGTTAAGTCCGGACACGCGCTCGGGAAGTCATGCTCCGTCGGGCGATCCTTCACAGCCACCCGGGCCGCCCCCGTCGCCGGCCCTGAGAATGGTGGACGAAGCCGGCTATGGCCCACTGGCGTATGGTTGCGAGGGGGGCACAGTGCCTCACGGCAGGGCGAAGACGAAGAGGGCGTCTCCGCGTGGTACGCCGAGCGCGCCTGGTGCGAATCCTTTGACCCATCCGCCCCAGCCGACGGGGACGGCTACGTACTGTTTGCCTTTGATGCTGTAGCTCGTGGGGTTGCTGTGGTGGCCGCTTCCGGTTTGGTGTTGCCACAGCAACTCACCGGTGCGGCCGTCGTAGGCGTTGAACTCTCCCGTCGGTTCACCGGCGAACACGAGGTCGCCGCCTGTGGCCAGCACCGAGGCGACCATCGGCTGGTCGTTCTTCCAGGCCCACACTTCTCTTCCGCTGGAGGGGTCGAATGCCTTCACCGCGCCCCAGTGATCGGGCAGGGTGTTGGCCTCCCCCCCGTAGTAGGGCAGTCCTTCTTTGAACTCGACGGGCAGGACCTTGAAGTTCGCGCACGTCTCGATGACGGGGGCGTAGAGGAGCCGCGTCTTGGGGCTGTAGGCCGCGTGCGTCCATTCCTTGCCCCCGGCGGGCCCTGGGCAGATGTCTTCCCCCTCCCGGGTGGGGATCTTCTTGGGCGTTGCCTTGCCCGTGGTGGGGTCGATGTCTCCCCAGTCGAGGCGTTCGGCGAAGGGCACTACGCGGATGAGCTGTCCGTTGCTGCGGTCAAGGATGTAGAGGTGGCCGTTCTTGTCGAAGTGGGCCAGGAGTTTGCGGCCGTCGAGGTCGAAGAGGATGTTCTCGTTGTTGCCGTCGTAGTCCCACAGATCATGGGGGGTCCACTGGTAGTACCAGCGCATCTCCCCGTCGTCGGGGTCGATTGCCAGCACGGAGCTGGTGTAGAGGTTGTCGCCCGGGCGGACGCTTCCGTCGAAGTCGGGCGAGGGGTTTCCGGTCCCCCAGTACATGAGGTCCAGCTCTGGGTCGTAGGTGCCGGTGATCCACACGCTGCCCCCGCCGCGCGCCCAGGCCTGGCCCCCCAGCGGCCAGGTCTCCGACCCTGGCTCTCCCGGCTCAGGGACGGTGTAGGTGCGCCAGACGCGCCGTCCGGTGTCGACGTCGAAGGCGTCCATGTGACCGCGCACCCCGTACTCGGCCCCCGAGTTGCCCACGATGACGAGGTTCTTCACCACGAGCGGAGCCAGCGTCGCGCTCTCGCCCGCCCGGATGTCGGCAAACACCTGCTTCCAGACGAGATCGCCCGTGACGCCGTCGAGGGCGATGAGGATGCCGTTCTGCGTGGCCATGAAGACCTTGCCCTTGGCTACCGCCACGCCCCGATTGACGTTGCCGCAGCACAGCGGGGTGTCGATGGGGATCTCGTGCTTGTAGCGCCACAGCTCCTGCCCGGTCTCGGCATTGATCGCCCAAACCCAGCCATCCCAACCCGACAGGTACATGACCCCGTCGACGACGATTGGGGCCGCTTCGAAGGAGTAGGTCCCCTCGCTGGCCTGCAGTCCGAACTGGCCGAACTGGAACACCCACGCCGGCCTCAGGCCTTTCACGTTTGACACGTTGATCTGGTCCAGGGGGCTGTAGCGCTGTCCGTCGTAGGCGCCGTAGTAGGTGAGCCAGTTGTGGGGCTCGGAGCGCGCGTTGAGGATCCGCTCGAAGGTGACGCCTTCTGCCACCGGCGGGGCACTCCCGACTGCGCCGCTCAGAGCCCCCAGGTCCCTGGCCTGTTCGGCCAGCGGCTGCTCGGCCCGGGGATAGTCGGGCGGATTAGCGCATGCGGCAATCAGAGAGACGCCGAGGAGAAGACACAGCCCGAGGCGAACAGACGGAGGGCGACGACGGAATGCCATCAGAGGGCGCTCCTCAGGGTCGTGGCTGCTCGGGACGGTCGAGACGTGCCTCGGGAGGCACATCGCCCTTAACGAGGATCACCCCCAGCATGCCGCGACCCACATGGTTGCCGACGGGGCAGCCGAACCAGTAGTAGCCGGGGCCGTCGAGGTTGATCCGAGCGCTTGTCCGCGAATGGATGGGCATCATCACGAACTGCTTGTCCCCGTTGCTGGGCAGGAGCGCGGCGTGGTGCACGTAGGGGTCGTCGTTGAAGAGTTCGACCTCGAGGTCGCCTGGGCGTGGCATGACGATGATCGCTGGCCTCCAGATGAGCTCTCCAGAAGGCGCTCGAACATCGACCCGCATCACGCCGTCAGGTCCCTCCCTAGCGTGCGCGAGGCCGCCGTGAGCAAACAGGCGCCCGATGATCGCCTCGTTCTGCTGGTCCACCGCCGGCAGCTCGTTCACGAGATTCACGACCTGAGGGTTGAGCTGCCTGAGCACGTTCGGCCGCAGCAGACGGAAGTAATCCGGGAACAACACCACAAGGGCAACGATCGCCACGACCACGAAAGCCAGCACGACGTACTTGCGTCTCATGCTCTCAATGTAAGCGGTGCTGGTACTTCTCGGCCGATTAGATCCTGGTCCCTGGGACGCCGCAGTGAGCCTTGCTGGTCAGCAAGGCGGGGTGTTGGAAGTAGGCGTGGGCGAGATTCCGACTGCGGGCAGTGACTCGGCTTGAGCGCGAGGTGAGCATCGGACCTCGTCCCACGACACCTGCCGGCCAGCCGATGGACTGCAAGATGAGCGGCTACATCTTCATGGGTAGCAACATCGAGGGCCTGACCCCTCCTCTCAGTCCACAGCCCCCACCCCCTAAGGGCTCTTCCTTCGGCGGACCCGAGTCCGTGACTGTGCACGTCGCGAGTAGTTCCAGACTTGAACCCCGACTGGCTCTCCCACGAGTTCAAGCGACTTTGTGCGACCGCCGGGGTACCTCCCGTCCGACCTCACGACGTCCGCCATACGCGTCGCTACTGCTCGCCTCCGGGGAGCATCTCAAGGTCGTCCAAG
>JBHELG010000015.1:0-41532 GCA_046263195.1 Nitriliruptorales bacterium
CGATCGCCGGGTCGATGCGCGCCGCGCGGATCGCCGGCAGCCAGCACGCAGCGACCCCGACGGACGGGACGTGAAGGCAACCGTCGGCCTGGTCGAATCGCTGCTGGCCCTGCTCCGCGATGAGGACGAGGCCGTGACGCATATCGCCGTCGCGTTCGACAACCCGATCCGCTCCTTCCGCAATGACCTGTTCGGCGGCTACAAGGACGACATCGGGGTTCCGGAGGAGCTCCGGCGGCAGTTCGATCTGGCTGAGGAGGCAACCCGCGCCCTCGGACTCACGGTCTGGTCGATGGCCGAATACGAAGCAGACGACGCCTTGGCTACAGGCGCGGCCCGGTGGGAACACGATGTCGAGCAGGTCCGCATACTCTCCCCGGACAAGGATCTGGGTCAGTGCGTGCGAAGCAGTCGCGTCGTGCTCGTCGACCGGCGTCGCGGCCAGGTCGTGGACGAGGCGGCGCTTCGCCAACGGCGAGGGATCGCCCCCCGCAGCGTTCCCGACTGGCTTGCCCTCGTCGGGGATCGAGCAGACGGGCTGCCAGGCATCCCCGGCTTTGGAGAGACCACGGCAGGTGCCCTGCTCGCCCGCTTCGGGCGACTCGAGGACATCCCGACACAGGCTCGGGATTGGGACGGTGTCACCGTACGGGGCCCGGAGCGCCTCGCGGCCACCTTGGCGGCCCGCTGGCGGGATGTGCTGCTCTACCGGCGGCTGGCGACCCTGCTCGTGGACGTGCCCCTGACCGAGGAGTTCGACGACCTGCGCTGGGACGGAGTGCCTCGGGACGCCTTCCTCGCCTTCTGCGAGGCACTGGGTGTCGAGGGACTCCGGGAGAGGCCGACCCGCTGGCTCTGATCGTGGAACTGGAGCACCGGGCAACGCGGGAAGGCCGGATCAGACTATGGAGGTTCGAAGCGACGAGACGACCCCGTGCAGGCTCTCGACCACGTCCCCCCCGACGACCACGACCCGTGCCACGAGATGGTCGAGACCGGCGTCGGCGTAGCGATCGAGGCTGGATGCGGGATTGTCCCCGGGCGTGCCGTACCAGCCCATTTCGAGCAGCATCTCCTCGGGGACGGCCTCGGCGGCTGCCTTCGAACCACCGTCGTGATAGGCGGACTTCGCCGCCTCGACCGCCTTCCCGAACCCCTGCCGCTCGAAGTGGGCGGCGTAAGCCGGGAGGGCACAGTAGCTGGCGACCTCTTGGGCAAGCGCCAACCGGGCAGCCTCCCGATCCTCGCCCACGGCAACCCGAACGTACCCCGCGACCACCACCTCGGCAGGCTCCCGCCCGAGGTCAGAATCGGCGGCGGCCCCACGCACCGCCCCCACGGCTTCCCGAACCGCGTCCGGACTGGTCCAGTTCAGCAGCACTCCGTCCGCTTGTCGGCCGGCCAGGCGCAGCATCTTCGGACCCATCGCGGCGAGATAGAGGCGAGGGGCGGGGGGACGGGGCGTGAGCTCGAGCGAGAAGCGGCGGGTGGTGAACACCTCGCCCTGGTGGTCGGACCGCTCCCCCGCGAACAGGGATCTCAGGACCTCGAGCGTCTCACGGGCGGCCGACAGGGGCTTGCGCCAGTCCGCGCCGTGCCAGGGGCGCATCGTGGCGGCGTGGCTGACGCCGAGGCCGAGCACCAGTCTGCCTCCACTCGCCTCCTGCAGGGTCGCCGCACCCATCGCCAGCTGGGCTGGCGAGCGTGTCCAGACCGGCACCACTCCAGTGCCGATGAGCACGGATCGGGTGTGACCTGACCAACCCTGGCAGACGAGCAACGCATCACGCCCGCGCGCCTCATTGGTCCACATCGAGGCGAAACCCGCCTCTTCCACTTCCTGCGCGAGCTGAGCCTGAATGGAGAGGGGAAGGTCCTCGCTGAGGCCGATTCCTACGCGCAGTGCCCGTCTCCCCTCTCGCCTGCAAGCCTAGACCGGGTCTCCGTAATCGGCGACGCTCGACGAGTCGAGGACCCTCAGCAGCTGCTCCTGGAGCCAGCCCAGGTGGTCCATGACCGCGAGCGTGGGCAGGAGGGGGTGATGGCTGGGCAGGTTGTCGCGGTCGAGATTCTCGATACCCACGCGCGCGCCGAGCATGAGGCGCAGGTCGTTGAGGACAGCCAGAACGAGCTCCGGTTCCTCCGCGACGAGCTCGACCCGGAATCTGCCTCGTCGCCTCTCGCCACGATCGAGGATCTCTGTGAGCGCCTCGAGACCCGCGAGCCGTTCCCGCAGGAGATCGTCGAATATGAGGCGGCGAACCTCGAGATCGGTCTCCTCCTCCCCTGTGACACAGGCTGGGAACAGGCGGGCGATCACCGGATCGTTCGTATCGGGATCCGCGAGGACAGCACCCAGCCCGGCTGGCAAGGCCCTGAGCAACTCGACCTCGAACTCCTCCAACTCCAGGCGCACGGCGTCACCTGTGCGGCGCGCCCGGGCCATCAGCGCAACCGCTGCATGGTCGCCTGCAGGCCATGCGAATGGAGCTGTCGCACGTGAAGCTCCGCCATCTCCCGCGGCTCACTGGCGACGAGGGCCTTTCCCTTGTGGTGGACATCGAGCATGAGCTTGCGAGCGACCGGCTCCGAAAAACCGAAGATCTTGCGGAAGACGTAGACGACGTACGACATGAGGTTGACCGGATCGTCCCACACGATGACGTCCCAGGGGCCCTCCGGCGCTACGTCCTCGCCCGTATCAACTTCCGGGTCGCGTACAGGTGCGGTTGTCGTTGTGGACAGCTTGGGAGCCAGCCCGATGGTGATCGAGGTCCCTCCGCTGACGGTCATGTTCGACGACCACTTGGCGCCGGTTGCGTTCGGTCCTGCTGACATCTCCTTGCCCCGAGCTCGCAACAGCCTCGATCCTGCCCTGCACCATACCTCGCCGCGCGACGCCGAGGCCTGCCGTCAACGACCGCGGAGGCGTGCCAGTTCGCGCTCACACTCCTCGACGAAGGCTGCGGCAGCATCCAGACGTTGCGGCAGCCGCTCGAACTCGTTGGCGATGACCTCGAGGCGGGCTCGTGTCGCCTCGCCGAGGCTCTTGTCCGTGAGTGCGATGGGGCGCCGCAGCCGCGGGGAAACGTGCGCGTCGAGCGCATCGCCTTCCGCGATGAAGCGCTGGAGACGACGACGTTCCGCTGCGAGAAACTCCTCGTAACGACGCAGGGAGGCGAGCTCCTCCTGGGCGCGGAGCAGTGTGAAATACGCCGCCTCGACCTCATCACGGCCTACCCGTGTCACCTGCCCCCTCCGGCTTCCCGCCTGTATCAGGCCCTCCCGCCTGCGGCTTCCCGCCTGTATCAGGCCCTCCCGCCCGCGGCTTCCCCCCCTAGGCCAGGGATTCCACTCTCCGTTTCAGGTCCCCGAGGCCCGTCTCCAGAATGAGCTTCGCGGCCCGCTGCTTGAGGAAGCCCGGCAAGGGAAAAGCGACATCGACCTCGAGTGTGTAGTGCACGCGGGTGCTGCCGCCCTCCTCCACCAGCAGGTACTCGCCCGTCAGGGCCTCGAGCTGCTCGCCTTCCACGAGATGCCAGGTCAAACGGCTCTCCTCGTAGGCGTAGGCGAGCACGTAGGTGATGTCCATGATCCAGGCGTCGACCCGGTACCAGACCTGGCCAGGCCGTCCCGCCTCGTCCCTCTCGCGGACCTCGACCTCTTTGACGTTCTGCGCCCAGTCGGGGTAGCGCTCGAAATCCCCGATGACCTGCATGACCTTGTGAGGCGGAGCGGCAACCAGCGTCTCCTCGCGTGCCATCTCGGACAACGACCGCCCTCCTCATTGGCGGCTGACCAGCCGCCCTGTCTCACTCCCGCTTCAAGACAACGAGGGTAGCGAGTGAGGCTCGGAGGGGCTCCCGAGGCTTATCGAGGGAGTCGCGACGCCATTCAAGCCTTCGGGCTCAGTCCTTGCCTGGGGACACGAGACGGTCGGTCGGCAAGCTCGCGGGAAAGACGTGCCACGCCCGCCTCCAGCTCTCGTAGGGCGCGCACATCCCGCCGGACCCGTCGCCGTAACCGCTCGAGTTCCTCCACCGCAGGACCCAGAGCCTGCGGGCCCTCGCCGTCCCATGCGGGACAAAGCTGGCGGAACTCGCACCAGTTGCAGGCTTGGCTGGGAGCAGGGTCGAAGCAGCCTGCCCGCACCGCCGCCGCTACCCGGGCGACTGCCTGCCGAGCGGCGTCGAAGTCGATTTCGGCCGTGGCAACCCGCACCCGCACACCGGGAACGACAAAGTAGAGGGTGACGGCGCTCGGCAGGCGGCCATAGAGGTACTCGCAGGCAAGGGCGTAGATGGAGAGCTGCAGCGAGGAACGAACGCGTCCGCGGTCTTTCACGCGCTTGTTCGTCTTGTAGTCGACGACTTCGAGGCTGCCGTTGTCATCGACGTCGACGCGGTCTATGGAGCCCATGACCACCGCGTCAGCGCCGAAAGGCACACAGAACCATTTCTCCACGTCGGCGGGGAGGCGGTAGTGGCGCGATTCGCGCGCGTGGAATCTGCGCAGAACGTCCTGGGCATGCCTGTACCACAGCAGCTGCTCGTCGCGAGTCAGGCCTTCAAAACCCGACGGGTCCCACTCTTCGTACAGAAAGCCGAGCAGTTCTCGCTCACTGGGGCAGTTCGGCAGCTTCTGGTCGTAGAAGCGCTCGAGAGCAGCGTGGATGGAGCTGCCGAAGGACAGGTGAGGACCGGGTAGGCCTGGCATTCCTTCGAGATAGCAGAAGCGGAACTTCGCCGGGCAGGTCTCGTACGTCTCGACGCGGGAGAAGGACAGGCGCACCCGGCCCTCCTCATCGATGAGAGGCGAGCTCGCCGGTTCTAGCTCTCCGTACGCTCCCGGGACGTCGGGGAGGTCGGCCGGCGCCTCCATCGGCAGAAGAGGGAGAGACGCTCCCACGGGGGTATCGTCATGGGCTCTCATCGAGGCTGTCATCCCCATGACCTCCGCGCCTGACGCGACTTCGCCGGCTCGGGGAGCGACGGCGTGTGCCGTCCCATGGCGATACCCGGTTCGCCTCGGTCGCGTCAATCGTGGCTCAGAGCCTAACTCGCGCCTGCGACGGATCTCTCGAACCTCCTCCACAACTGGTCACGCGGCGGCCAGTGAAAGGCCGTCAACCGGCGCACTGATCAGTGCCGCCCTACCCCGCAGCGCCGCCCGCGATCACCCGGAGCGCAGCCTCGTGCAAGTGGGCGTTGGTCGTGAGGGCGTTGCCGCCCGCATCCGTGTCCGTGCCATCGAAAGCGCTGAGCCGCCCTCCGGCCGCCTCGACGATGACCTTCGGGGCAGCGAGATCCCAACGCTCCACCTCGGCGTCCAGGGCGATGTCGATGCCACCGGACGCGACGAGACAGTGCTGCCAGAAGTCACCGAACCCCCGTTGTCGTGCCGTGCGAGACGTGAACCGGCTGATGAGGTCTCCAGCCCCCCCGCTGAAGTGGCTCAGTCCCCCGAAGGACACGACCGCCTCTTCCAGGTCTGTCACCTCGGAAACCCACAGGTCACGGCCGTCCTGCCGCGCCGGTCCTGTGGCCACTCCGTCCCATCGGGTGCCCAGACCAGGAGCGGAGATGACCGCGACGGCTCCCCGACCGTCGAGCGTGAGCGCGACGAGCGTTGCGAACACCGGGATGCCCCGAATGAAGTTCTTCGTGCCGTCGATCGGATCGAGGATCCAAGTCGGCGCATCGCCTGGCCCCTGCCGGCCCTCCTCCTCTCCCAGGACAGCGTGGGACGGGAAGCGTTGCGCGATCGCCCTACGCATGGCGGCTTCCGCGGCGCGATCCGCTGCCGTGACCGGCGAGCCATCGTCTTTCAACTCGAATTCGAAGGCGCCGCTCGCGTCCGGCCTCACCGGCTGCTGACCTCGGGCAGCCTGCCTCTTCCGGAAAGCAGGCAGAGTGATGGCGTCTGCGAGGTCGGCCAGCTCATGCCCGAATTCGCGTGCCTCCAGCAGAGAAGGGGATCCGGACCGAAGAGGACGTGGGCTCACCAGTCGAACGACATCTCGTCGAAGCGCATGATGATGTCGTTGGGCTGCACGGTCAGGGTGACCTCCTCCTCGGGAACCCACAAGGGGATGCACGGCCCCTGACCGGCATGACCCATGAGGCAGACGAGGAGCTGTCCCTGCTCGTCGAGGCCCACGATCTGGCGTGCGTAGGACAACAGCTCCGTGAACGACGCGTTGCCGGCGCGGCGCTTCTGGTAGGTGGTGGCCCATCGGGCCTCGGACCGTCCGAAGTTCGCGATGACCTGCCCCGGATGCAGCTTCGTCAGCTGCGACAAGGACCGTACGCCCTTCAGCGGTTTGTCCTGTTTGGCTGCCTTTCCCAGCCGGACGGCCGCCGCTGGCTCTGACAGCGGGCCGGGGAGGTCCGAGAGCTCGAACGTGCCCGCAGCCTGGGCTGCCTTCTGCCGCTCGACAGGGACGACGACCTCGATGTTCGACTTGCTCGTCGACACCCGACTCTCCTGATGTCAGGAACGTGGAGGACCACGCCCGTGTCCGGCTCCGGCGGAACTCGTCGTGCGATGCCTCGGAGGCCGGTGCCCTGACGATCGAGCTTGCGCCGTACGGATGGTAGCGCCCCGAGCACCGCTACCCGCTGGTGACAATCCGTTGCAGGCCCAGTCACGAGGGGCGGAAGACAGGCTGGTGGGCGCCCGCCGGAGGCCTTAGCATCAACCCTGCCTGGGTTCCTGCTTCGGGCCGGATCTCCTGGCAGCGCCCGTCGGCAGCTACGAAGAGGCGTGGGCTCATGAGCTGGCTGACCTGGTTCGACATCGTCGCTATGGTCGCCCTTGCCCTGTTCGCTGCGGCGACGACTCTACTCGCGTACTGGTTCGGGGTGCGCGAGGGCATGACGCGGGCGTCGGGGCGGGAAAGCTGCTGTCGTGGCGGGCTTTGGGACGTGCCCGACTACCCCCCTGACCCGACCTTCGAGCTGGAACACAGGCACTGACGGGCTTCTGCCCTTTCCGACCTGAATCGCGCGGGCCGCTTCGCTCACTGCCACTTGCGGCGAACCCCGACCATCAGGAGTCCGAAATGCCCCATAACAAGCCGTCTGGGTAGTATCGTGTGAGACATGGCCTCGAACCCAGCACAGTCAACTCCGGCTCGTCCCACGCAAGGTGTCATCAGCGAAGCCTGGGCGCTCTACAAGAATCACTGGCAGCACCTTCTGGGGATCGCTCTCGTGGTCTATCTGATCCTCGCCGTCCTGAGTCTTGTTCTGGCCGCGACGCTTGCTTGGGTCGGCACGATCCTCGCGGCCTTGCTCGGCCTCGTCGGCGTCTACTGGCTGCAGGGCGCCCTCGTCCGAGCCGTCGAGGACGTACGGGACGGCCGCGTCGATCTCTCCATGGGCGAGACGTTCTCCGGCGTGCAGCCCTTCATCGGACGCATCACGGGCGCTTCCATACTTGCCAGCCTCGCCATCTTTGTCGGCCTCTTCCTGCTCCTGGCCCCGGGACTGTTCCTGCTGACGATCTGGTCAGTGCTCGTTCCCGTCATCGTGCTCGAGAACCGCAGCATGATGGGTGCTTTCGGACGTAGCCGCGAACTGGTGAGGGGCTGGGGATGGAGCGTCTTCGGACTGATCGTCCTCACCTATCTCATCCTCATGGTGGCCGGCATCGTGATCGGACTGCTCACCACCCCGTTCGGTGAAACTGCGGGCTCTTTCCTGTCCAACCTCATCAGCGGCACCGTCACCGGGCCATTCGTGGCAGCCACCTGGACCCTGCTCTACTACCGCCTGAGTGCGCTCGAGAGGCCCCTGACCGACCTCGGAGGTCCGGTGGGGTTCGAGGAGCCGCAGGGTCCTCCCCTGCCGCATCCTGGTTGACCCGACGTTCCTCGTCCACGCGAGACGCCCCGCGGACGGGCAACGAGGCTGATCTGGCAAGCCTGGTCAGCTGGCCCCACTCATGGTCTGCTCCACGAGCAGGTCCACGACGGCGGTGAGTTTCCCGCTGCGCTGCATTGCTTCCCGCTGGCGCCGGGCACCCGTCCCCCGCTCGAGCGTGCGGTGCACGAGCTGGGAGAGCTCGTCCCACTCACCGTGCTCCAGCAGGTCGGGGCGGAGGTAGTCGAGGAAACGTTCGATCAGCTCGGTGGCGGGGACGGAACGGCAGCCGACGAGGTCGATGAGGTTCCCTTCGACGCCGTACCGGGCCGCCCGCCAACGGGCTGCGCTCATGAGCTCCGGCCGGGGTTGGGAGGGACTTTCTCCGCGCACCGCCTGCACATGGCAGGTGCGTGTGAGTGACCGAGCCAGCCCCGCAACCATGATTGCGTCGTCCACCGTCATGCAGGCGTCCATCACCCGAAACTCCAGCGTCTCGTAGTGCGCGGAGAGACGGACATCCCACTCGACGAAGCTCGGATCTGGAATGGTCTCCGTCGCTTCGAGATCCTCGATCACCTCGTCATACCGGGCCTCGGAGCCGAACGGGTCGGGCATCCCGCTGACGGGCCAGCGGTCGAAGAGCAGCGTGCGGTAGCTGTCGTAGGCGGTGTCCTTACCCTGCCAGAAGGGGGAGTTGCTGCCGAGCGCCCTGAGTACGGCGTGCCACGGTCGGGTGCGGTCAAGGGTGCGCACCGCGAGGTCGCGGTCGCTGATCGCGACGTGGACGTGGCACCCGAAGGTCAACTGCTCGTAGGCAAGTTGCTGGTACTCCTCCGCGATGGCCCGGTAACGCTCCTTGTCGGTGATCCCCTGCTGCTCCGCCTCAGCGAAAGGGTGGGTGCCGCCGGCCGCGATGTGGCATTCCTCACGCTGTGCGGCGGCAGCCAGTTCCCCGCGCAGGCGGGTTAGTTCGCTGCGCAGCTCCCTCAACGAGCTGCACACGCGCGTGGCGGTTTCGACCATGGAGGGACGAAACTCCGACTTCACCTGATCGCCGAGCGAGTCCTGGGCTGCGGCCAGGATCCGCTCGACGTTCTGCCTCAGGTCACGGGTCTCGGCATCGACGATCTGGAATTCTTCTTCGGCGCCCAGCGTGAAGTCGGTGCCGCTGCCTTCGTCGCCCCGGCCTGCCGCCATCCACCAGGACCCGCCGCTCAACGCTCCGCCCTCCCTTTCACCTGGTCAGCAAATGCATCGAACAGGGCCTGCTGGGCCTCGTCCTCCTCCGCGGTCACTTCCGGATGCCACTGCACCGCCGTCACCCAGGATGAAGCGCCATCCGGCTCGAGAGCCTCCACGAGACCATCGTTGCTCCAGGCCACCGGCTGCAGGGCATCCCCCAGCCGATCGATGCCCTGATGGTGGTGCGAGGCGCAGCCCTGCAGACGCCTCCTGCCTACGGCGTCCGCGAGCCTGCTTGTGTCGGCGATCTCCACGTCGTGGGCTACCCAGGTGTCATTCGTCGGGTCGCCGTGGACGACCGACCCGATAACGTCGGGCAGGTGCTGCTGGAGGGTGCCGCCACACGCGACGTTGAGGACCTGCATGCCGCGACAGATCGCGAGGATGGGGAGGCCGGATTCCAGGGCCGCAGGTATCAGGGCCAACTCGAGATCGTCACGATCCCGATCGATACCGTAGGTGGACGGGTGGGGGTCAGCGCCGTACCGCTCCGGGGCGACATCGCCACCTCCGGTGAGCACGAGTCCGGAGAATGGGGCGAGCAGATCCTGGGGACGCCCGGGACTCGGCCCTGGGACGAGTACCGGCCACAGACCCGCCCTTCGCAGCGCGGCGACGTAGCCTTCGGGGACCGCGAACCCCCCCGCGTTCCAGCCCCTGACCCGTCCGCCAGGCAAGCCATAGGCGGGGATGGCCACCATGGGCGCGGCCATGTCATTCCTCCCAGGCCAGCCCCCCGCCGCGCTCCCTCCGTTCGCGGCCGGGATGTCGGCCAAAGCATGATCGTGGTCGGCTCTGCCTCGTCTCTTGGCATGAGGATGGGAACTGCCCAAGCGTAGAGCCCGGCGGGTGAGGCGGTTCCGGTCAGGGTGGGGCCGCGGGGAGCGGCACCTCGACGCGGGTCGCGGAACCGCGTAGCACGAGGTCGCCTTGCCGAACCTCCACCCCTTGCATCTCGGCCCCCAGTGGGAGCGCGGGGACGAACGAGAGATGCGGGGCCTCGCCAACGAGTGGGCGCAGTTGTGGCGGTACGCGAGGAGCGAGCACGACCTTACCGTCCGCGACGTGGACATCCACGTCCACGGTCACGGGCCCCAGCGTCAGTCGAGTCACGCCCGGCAGGAGAAGTACGTGCCCCGGGTAGGTCCAGATGCGGTTGACCTCGTCCTCGGTCAGTAGGGCTTCGAAGCTGGCGCTAGGCGATTCGACCAGGATGGAAGGGGCTCGCTGTCCTTCCACCCTGGTCATGCGCGTGCTGCCCAAGCGAGCCCGAAAGCTCGCCAGGGTCGCCGGAGAATCCGGGAGGGAAAGGTTCTCAGCGGTCAGCCGCGCTTCGGACGCCGTCACGAGGGAGCGTCCCGCCCCCCTGTCCAGACTTCCCACGAGGTCATCCAGCCCGATCTCGAGACGGCTCATCCCCAGGGGGGCCGCCTCCTGCCGAAAGGTCACCGCGAGGTGGAGCCTGCGGCCGGTGAAGCTCAGGGGGCGGTGCCCATCCACGAGACTCGCAGCAGCGACGTCCAGGTCATCGACCCGGGCTGCGAGGGTCCGTAGCGGAGACGTGCCATCAGCTCCTCCCGCGTTCTCTGCGTTCGCCCGTGGTAGTCCGCCCAACAGGAGCCGCACCGCCGCAGGCCAGCCCTCCAGTTCAACCCCCACGGGCGTCGCAGCCGCTTGTGTTATCCGAGCCGCCAGCCGCCGCTCGAGAACGACCGTGGCGATCGCGTCGGCGAGTACGAAACCCGCCAGCAGCGCGACGACCATGACCAGCGCGATCTTCGAACGCCGCCTCATCCTCTCCCCGTCCAGGGCCGTCCCGGGCGATGTCAGAGCGCGAACAAGGCGATCACTGCCGCAACGAGGCTCGTCAAGGCGGCCACTCCGAGCAGCCTGATCTGCGTGTCCGCATTCTCGAGCACCTTCTTCGCCTTCACGCCCGTCCGGATGCTGCGAACGAGCAGACGTCGGGCCCCCCCGAACACCGCAGCCAACATGCTCAGACCGAGTGGAATGACGATCGCAGCAGGCCCAGGAAACACGATCATCACCAGTCCGGCGAGCACGAGGAGGATCGCCACCGCGATCCACACGGCGCGGACGATCTTGCCTTGGCGCTCGTAGACGTCGGAGGCGGCGTCGATGCGCTCCTCGACGCGTCTCGTCGTGTCGTCCTCGTCGGTCATGGTCCCTCGTGTGAATGAGCCGCACGCTAGCGGGGCTTTCGCCTCGTCTCATGGCGCGGCGATCGCGTTGCAGCTCGTGCTGTAGGAATACAGGCGAGGAGGATGCGATCATCGTGATCGAAGTGCGTACCGCACACACGGCCGACCTCCCCGCGACCACCCTCTCGGCCGCGCGAGGTCTCCTCGAAGAGGTCTTCGAAGGGGAAATGACCGACCACGACTGGGAGCATGCGCTGGGCGGCGTGCATGCTTTGGTGTCGGAGGGGCCAAGCCTGATCGGCCATGCGTCGCTGGTCCAGCGGCGGCTCCTGCACGGCGGGCGGGCCCTGCGCACGGGTTACGTGGAGGGCGTAGGGGTGCGGGCGGACCGCCGCGGACAGGGGTACGGGGCAGCCATGATGGCCGCTCTGGAGCGGGTGGTGCATGGGGCCTACGAGTTGGGTGCACTGGCCGCGGCTGACGAGGCCGCCGGCTTCTACGCGGCACGTGGCTGGCAGCTGTGGCGGGGACCGTCGTCGGCGCTCACACCGGACGGCATCGTGCGGACCGAGGAGGAGGACGGAGGCATCTACGTCCTCCCGGTGTCGGCCCCATTGGACCTGTACGGCGAGCTCGCGTGCGACTGGCGCGACGGCCACCTCTGGTAGGAGGACGCATGGGGCTGGTTGAGCTCCTCTCCGAGCTGGTCCGGGTCCGCTCCGTCAACCCCCCCGGTGACGGAGAGACGCAGGTTGCCGAACTCCTGCGGGCGCGACTGGACGCCGCCGGCTGCGATACCCGGATCGTGACCGGACCGGGCGGACGACCTTCCCTGGTCGCCCGGCTGCGCGGGCCAACCGAGCGGCCCACGCTGGTGCTGCTGTCGCATACCGACGTCGTCCCCGTCGAACAAGAGGCATGGCGCCGCGACCCGTTCGGCGCTGAGGTGGTGGACGGCGAGCTGTGGGGTCGCGGGACTCTGGACATGAAGGGGGTCGCCGTCCTGCACGTCGAGGCCATGGCAGCCCTGGCCGGGCAGGACCGCGATCTGAAGCGCGAGCTCATCGTGGTCGCAGCGGCGGATGAGGAGGCGGGCGGCGCTCACGGCGCGGAGTGGCTGGTGCGCGACCACGGCGAGCTGGTGGGGTTCCACGACGGGGACGCCCCGCCACCGGAAGTGCTCGGCGAAGGGGGGTTTGGCCTTGCGGGACTGTCGTCCCGGCCGATCATGCCGATCGTGCTCGGCGAGAAGTCACCCCTGACCTTCCGTGCACGCGCCACCGGTCGTTCGGGCCACGGTTCCCTGCCCCCGGACCAGCAGGCCATCCGCAGCCTCGCACGCTTCTTGGAGGCGGTGGCGGGTCCGCGCCCGGCGCGGCTCTACCCGATCCTGCGCCAACAGCTTCACGCACTTGCGGACGCCGCTGACGGTGCGCTTGCGGCGCTCTTCCGGGTGTTGGCCAGCCCAGCGGGGCCCGCGGTCATACGGACGCTCGCCCCGCTCGTGCGAGCCCGCGCCACCCTGATCGGACAGGTCATCTCCGACACGATCACCCCCACCTGCCTGCGGGCAGGCTACAAGTCCAACGTGGTCCCCAGCGTCGCGGAGGCCATCTTCGACGGGCGGCTGCTCCCCGACTCCGACCCTGATGAGCTTCTCGCCTGGCTGCGTAGGGCAGCCAGGCCTCACGCGGTGGAGATCGAGGAGCTCCGCCGCTGGCGCAGCACCGCCAGTCCCCACACCGCCTTGTTCGACCTTCTGGCGGACGTTTCCGCCCACCTGCCAGGGGCTCCCGTCCCCGTCCCGTCGCTCACTCCGGCCGTGACAGATCTGCGCTTCTTCCGGGCTCGCGGTGCCGTCGCCTACGGGTGGGTCCCCTTCATTCTGACCCCGGAGCTGGTGACCACCATCCATGGCCACGACGAGCGCGTCCCGCTCATCGAGCTGCATCGAGCCCGGGACGCCATGAGCGACGTGGTGCGTCGCGCCTGCGTCTGAACCCAGCGGCGACTCGGGTTCATCTCGTCCCGAGGCTGCGAGGATTCTGGCAGTCTGCAGTGGCCTGATGGTGGTGACTGCGGGGTGAGTACGTGCCCGACGGGCAGCGGCTGGCGAGGGGTTGGGACGAGGTCGGCGAAGGAGTGTTCCGCCGGCGCTACCGCGATTCATTCGACCTGAATTGCGGTCTCGTGCTCGGTGACGGCCGGGCACTCCTCGTCGACTCGCGCTGTCACGAGTTCGAGGCGGCCCAACTGCGCGAAGAGATCGGCCGCTTGACCGCGATGCCCATTCAGGTGGTCGTCAACACGCACGGACACTTCGACCATTGCTTCGGCAACGCCGTCTTCGTCGACTCAGAACTGTGGGGACAGGTCGGCTGCGCCCGCTACCTCGCCGTGTCCGGTGAGCGTCAGCGGGCGGTGGCCCGGGAGTTGATGGGATCGGCCGCCGGACCAGCGCTGGAAGCGGCCAGGATCGTGCCCCCAGACCATCTCGTTGCGGACGCGACCACACTGTTGATCGCCGGACGGCCCGTGCGGTTGGCGTTCCTCGGCAAAGGCCACACCGACCATGACCTGGTCGTGGCGGTCGACGATGTCAAGGTGATTTTCGCCGGTGACCTCGTCGAGGAGGGGGCGCCTCCCGCGTTCGAGGACGCCTACCCGACCGAGTGGCCGGCTACGCTCGGTCGCCTGATCGAGTTCGCAGGGGATGCGACTCTTGTTCCTGGGCACGGTGACCTCGTCAACCGGGCCTTCGTGCGGCGCCAGCAGCAGGACGTCCGGGCGGTCTCCGACCTTTGCCATGACGTAGCCGCGGGAACCATCGCCACCGGAGACGCGGTTGCAGCCTCTCCCTACCCCGCGACCACCACCCGCACTGCGCTCACCCGTCCACTCTGAACTCGCAGCGTGGTCAGGTGCTGGCGTAGTGGCGGACAAGCCGCATGTAGTAGGACCACCACCACCACGGGCCGGGATCGCTGTGGTCGGCGCCGGGGACCTCGTTGTGTCCGATGATGTAGGAGCGGGTCAGAGGAATGCCCCACTGGCGGGCGAGGAACGCCGCCAGCCTGGCAGAGGCGTGATACATCTCGGGGGTGAACCACTTGGGGTCGTCGATGTAGCCCTCGTGTTCGATCCCGATGCTCCACTGGTTGTAGTTCCAGTTCCCGGCATGCCAGGCGATGTTGCGGTCGCTGACGCACTGGGCGATCTTGCCGTCATGGGAGCGGATCACGTAGTGGGCCGAAACGTTGGCCGCAGGGTTTTGGAACCAGTTGATGGCACCGGACCACGGGCCCTGCGTGACGTGGATGACGATGTAGTCGACGGGTTCTCGGCCGCGCCATGCCGCCGTGTAATTGCTGTCGTGGGCCGGGTACCAGGTGACAGAGGGCTTGGCCGGACTCATCGGCTGCCTACTTCCTGTGCCGCCAGCGACACCCGCTCCCCCGACCTGGTCCTGGTCGAGAATCCGCGGGCGAGCACGTCAGCAACCTGTTCGGCGTACAGGTCACCTCCCCCGACCCCTGCGGTCGCATGTATCACCGGACCCTCTCCACCGGTGCCGGCGACGGCTCCCAGCCAATTGCGGGCCAGTCTGGGGCGTCCCGTGCCCTGCGAGTGGGCGAGGAGTGCGGCGCCGCCGCGGATGTTGGCCGAGCGGTCGGAAATCAGCTCGCCCGGCGACAAGCCGGTGATCCGCGCGGCCAGCCCGACGGTGTTGGCGGCCGGGTTGCGCACCAGTGCCATCAACCCGTGGATGCCGTGTCCTTCGGGGTCGTCTTCTCGGTACGCGCTCACTTCCGAAGCTGGCATCTCCAGCCGCGTGTTGACGTAGCCCATCGCCAGGAGAAGGGCGACGGGCACGCCATAGGCTCGTGCCGCCGCGTGGATCTCGGTCACAAGGCTCGAGGCGGCCAGATGCCCCGTGGCGGCGGCTTGAACCGGCTCGCCCAGGAAAATCGTGCCGGCAAGGCCGGCGGCCCCCAGCCGCAGGAGGTCACGCCGCGTAAGGGTCTGCCGCATACCGCCTCCTGTCCGAGCGCCCCGTGATTCTAGAGTGACCAGTGTGGCCCTTGTTGTTTTTGAGGTCTCGGGACAAAGGTCCCGAAATGTCAGGGCGACATCCCTCACCACCCGGCACTCGCTGGGTGACGTGGAAGAGGGCGCCGGAGCGGGCAGCAGTCAATCTGTGGCGTCGCGTTCCAACCTGGCAGGTCAACGGCCGCGCGCTGCGCGAGCAGGTTGGCCGTATCGCCTACGCGCTCGCTTCCTGGACCGGGGTGAGGATCCCGGTGTTGACGTCAAGGATGGCCCCTCGCACATCCAGCCCCTCAGGAGCGAAGGGCGAGCTGCGTATGCGAGCGATATCGGAACGCACGGCCTCTGACGGCTCCGAGTAGGTGTGGAGGACGACGTCTTCGAGTGAGACGCCCGTCTGCTGCACCAGGCGTTCGCGCAGGATCGCCTCGTTCTCGACGTGTACGCCGCATTCCGTGTGATGGATCACGAGGACCTGCCGGGTGGCCAGGGCGTGCCACGAGAGCAACAGCGAACGCAGCGCATCCTGGGTGGCCCGGCCACCCGCGTTGCGGATCACGTGCGCGTCCCCGATGTCGAGATCGAAATCACGCAGCGGGTCGAGACGCGCATCCATGCAGGTCAGTACGGCAAGACGGCGCCTAGGCGCTGCAGGAAGCCGGCCCCGCGGCCGCGGGGCGCGGGCGGCCGCGGACAGTGCATCGTCAATGGCCGTCACAGTCCCCCCTCCGCCAACGTGCTGCCGCTGAACAGCAGCACGTTATCGACCCCGGATCGTGAGCTTGCGGCCGGACGCACTTCGCCCCGAGCCGACGAGACGAGGGACCCTCGGTCTAGCAGTCCCGATCACTTGCCAGGTCGACAGGTGGTCAACGCACTGGTCTGCTACGGCTCCCGATCAAGCAGCACAAGGAGCAGTCGTGGTCTCTCGCCTCAACCCCTACATCAGCTTCCCTGGCAATGCGCGGCAGGCGATGGAGTTCTACCAGGGCGTGTTCGGCGGCACGCTGACGCTGAGTACGTTCGGCGAATTCGGCGTCCCGGACCCGTCGTACGTCGACCAGATCATGCATGGCATGCTCGAGACCGAGAAGGGATTCACGCTGATGGGGGCCGACGTCCCCCCGGGAACGGAACACAACCCGGGTAACAACATCGCGGTGAGCCTGAGTGGTGATGACGCCGTCGATCTGCGGGGCTACTGGGAGAAGCTGTCCGCCGGCGGTTCGGTGTCGGTCCCCTTGGAGAAGCAGATGTGGGGCGATGAGTTCGGCATGTGCATGGATCAGTTCGGCATCACTTGGCTGGTCAACGTCGCCCAGCCGCAGCCCTGACCCCGCCCCCAGGCCTGTCTCGTCACGGTCCGGCGGGTAGTGACGATGCGCCGTCTTTCGCTTCGCCTCGAGCCACGACAGGAGAAGCCTTGCCGTCATCGTGACCTCACCATGAACCCGACCATCGATGTGAGCACGACGGCGCAGCGGGTTCACGCCGATGAAAAGCTGCGCTGCGAGCCACCGCAACGCCAACCCGGGGGCGGTGGAATAAACGTTGCGCGCGTGGTTGCGCTCCTCGGTCGCGAGGTCATCGCGGTGTATCCCGCCGGCGGTCCGAACGGCGAGGAGATCAAAGGCAATTGTCTTTGGGCGCCGGCGGTGTATTCGTTGCAACCAGCGACGGTGATCGGCGGCGCTTACGCACCCCCACCGTGACGGTTCGCAGCCGCATCGGGGCGGGTGACAGCATGGTCGGGGGTATCGTCGCGGGACTCTCACGGGGTTTGGAGGTGCAGGATGCGGTGCGACTCGGGCTGGCGGCGGGTGCCGCAACCGTGACGATGCCAGGCAGCCAGCTCGGGCAAGGGGAGGACGTCGAAGCTCTCTTCTCGAGAATGAGGGAGCAGGATTGATGCCTCGAGTCGGATGGCTCACACTGGGCCCATGACGGCGCCCCGCGCCCAGCTGCTGTGGCTCCTGCTTGTGGTTGGCGTCATGTTCGCGACGCCCGAATGGGCACGGGCGACAGCGTCCGGATCTGACATCGATGAGGCGGCCGCGGCCCTGCGGCGTGAGCACGTCTACGTGCATCCTCAGGCCAATCCGAGTATCAGCGCATCAGACGCTGACCGACTGCGCGAGGAGATCTCCCGAGCTGGCGCAGGTCCCATCTATGTCGCCCTGCTTTCCGAGGGAGCACGAGGTGAGACAGGCGGTAGCGTGAGTTCACTGCTCGAGGCGCTCGCCAAGGCTGTGGGGAGGCCCGGCACGTACGCGGTCATCGTCGGTACCGAGCTCCGTGCCACCAGCTCCACGTTTCCCTCGGGCACGATCGCAGGGATTGCCAACCAGGCCGTCGCCCGCAACCGGGGCCAGGGCCCCGCCGCCGTGCTCTTCACCTTTGTGCGGCGCCTCGGTGAGGAAGCCCGGTCAGGGCAGATGGTGGCGCCAGATGGCGGGCCTGTAGCCGTGGTCGAGCCGGAGGACTCCGGTGGGGGCGTGGGAGTGGTGACTCTGCTGCTCGTGGTTGGGGCCGGGGTCCTGCTTCTGTTCTCGCTGAGGCGCCGCCGTCAGGAGAGGCGACGTCGGCAAGGGGAGGTCGAGGAGGTTCGACGGGCGGCGTTGGAGGATCTCGTCGCTCTCGGGGAGGATCTGCATGACCTGGATCTCGACGTTGAGATGCCGAATGCTCCCCCCGAGGCGAGGAGCCACTACGAGCGGGCACTCGGCTGCTACGAGAAGGCTAGTTCTGCCCTGGACCGGGCCAGGCGCCCCGAGGACTTTCGTGCCGTGAGCGAGAGCCTGGACGAGGGACGCTATGAGATTGCCTCTGTCAGGGCCCGATTGGAGGGGTTGGAGCCGCCCGAGCGTCGGCCCCCCTGCTTCTTCGACCCTCGCCACGGCCAGTCTGTCCGGGATGTCCAGTGGTCTCCGGTAGGCGGGGTGACGCGGCCGGTGCCGGCCTGTGAGGCCGACGCGCAGCGGGTGGAGCGGGGCGAGGAGCCCACAACCCGGGAGGTCGAGGTCGGCAGCCGGCGCACGCGGTATTGGGAGGCGCCTGACCACTACGGGCCGTGGGCGGGGGGGTATTTCGGAGGGACGGGTTTCCTCGAGGGCCTACTGCTCGGGTCGCTCTTCACTTCCTCGGCGGACCCGTGGGCTGGAGGCCACCACGAGCACCCTGAATCCGGGGGCGTCTTCGGCGGCGGCGATTTCGGTGGTGGGGACTTCGGCGGTGGGGATTTCGGTGGTGGGGATTTCGGTGGTGGGGATTCGGTGGTGGGGATTTCGGTGGTGGGGATTTCGGCTGATCTCGAGACTCGACCCGGGTCGTTCTCAGCGGGGGCTGAAGCGGCAGTAGACGGGTCCCCGGGGCCGCAAGGTGATGTCCGCCGCATGCGGCAAGTGGTGGGTGGACTCGACGCGGCAGCGTTGCAGGATCGTGGCGAGGCCGATCACCGCCTCGAGCAGGGAGAAGTGCTCTCCAACACAAGCCCGTGGCCCGCCTCCGAAGGGGTAGTGGGCATAGCGGGGGCGGTCTCGGGCCTGGTGCGGGGCGAAGCGCTCAGGCTGGAACCGCTCGGGGGCCTGCCACAGGTCGGGGTGTCGGTGCGTGACCCATGGCAGTAGCGCGATGACGGAGCCGGATGGGATGCGGTATCCGCCGATCTCATCCTCCTCGAGGCTGATTCTCCCCAGCCAGTATGCCGAAGGGTGCAGTCGCAGCGTCTCGTTGACGACCATACGGGCGTAGGTGAGGTTGGATGCATCCTTCGACTCGAGCGGCCGGCCGCCCACAACGGCGTCGAGTTCCTCGTGCAGTCGGTGTTGCACCTCGGGATGGCGTGCCACCTCGTGGAGCGCAAAGGTGAGCGCCGAGGCGGTGGTCTCGTGGCCGGCGAGGAGAAAGACGAGCGCTTGATCGCGGATCTCCGTGTGCTCGAGGGGACGACCGGTCTCGGGGTCTCTGGCGGTGAGCAGCAGGGTTACGAGGTCCTCGTTCTCATCCCCACCATCTTGTCGGTGCTGGGTCACGAGGCGGTCGATGATGCGGTTGGTGGCACGACGGGCATGCTCTGCCCGCCACCAGGCGGGTGAAAGCAGCCGCGGCAGGCGTACCGGGGCGAGAGCACGACGCAGCGCCAGGCGACTGCCCACCGGGAAGGTCGACCACAGAATCCCCAGGGCGTCCTCCACACTGTCACCGAACAGAGCCCGCCCCACCACCCGCAGCGTGTAGCGCACGAACGCCGGATGGACATCGACTTCCCCGTCTCGGGCCGAGCGGCCAACCAGGTGGTCCGCAGTCGCCGCCGCCTCCTGCGCCATGAGCGCACCGAAGGTGGCAACGCGCTGAGGGGTGAACAGCGGCTGGACGGTGCGCCGCTGACGCTGCCAGCGTTCTCCCTGGCTGGTGAGCAGGCCACCCCCGATCATGGACGCAACCTCCCGGAAGGTCGGGGTGTCCTTGCCGTACCGCTCCGCCTCGCCGGCCAGGACCCGGCGCACTCCCTCGGGATGGAACACTCCATACATGGTCTGCCGCAGGCCGGGCGGGCCGACCACGAGCCGGACGACATCGCCGAACTCGTCTCTGACCCGCTCGAATGTCCCCAGGACGTCGCGGCGCAACCCCTGAGCGGTCCGCAGACCCAGACTGTCCGACGGGCCCGGAGGAAGCGGTGGGCAGGGGCCTGAGGCGGGCATCACACTCCCCCCGTCGTCGACGCCGATCTGGTGGTCAGACGCGCCAGATGAGCTCGAAGGAGCGGACCGGCTCCGAGAAGCCCTTCAACGCCATCGGATCGCAGGCCATGAAGCGGAAGCCCTTTCCCAGAGCGAGGTCGCGCACGGCACCCGAGACGAGCACGGCGCCCGGTCGCGCGTGGTCGCAGAGGCGGGCTGCCAGCTGTACGGTTGCGCCGAACAGGTCGTCACCCTCCGCGACCGGCTCGCCGGCGCTCATGCCGATCTTGACCCCCAGCTCGTATTCGCTCGTTGCGCTCCGCTCCTCGAAGCGGCGCTGCACATCGCACGCCCACCGTACGCCCCCGGAGACCGACATGAACGAGGCCATGATGCCGTCCCCGGTGTGCTTCACCTCGTGGCCTCCGGACGCCCCGAGCTCTTCGCGCACGATCCGATCGTGATCGCGGAGCAACTCCATCGCCACGGCGTCACCCAGCTCCTGCGTCAGACGCGTCGACCCCTGGATGTCCGTGAATGCGACGACCCGGAAGGCGGTGGCCGTCCATAGCTCCCCCGGGGAGGGTTCGTAGAGGCTGCCGAGTAAGGACTCGACCATCCGCCGGTCCACCTCGATGATTTTGGCGGCCACCAGACCGTGTGACTCACGGTGCACCTTCTCGGCGGCGTCCGCGCTGGGGGCGTCTGCGAGGCAGAACACCGTTCCTCGCTGCGGATCCAACCAGTAGGAGAGGTAGTGGACGCCGTGGCGACCCTGCACGCTGAGGTCTTGCATGTGCGCCTCAGCCGCTTCCTGCGGGGTGATCCCCTTGAGGCCCTCGTGTCGATCCATGAAGAGCGGCATGCAGCCCTCCGACTGAGTCTGCCGTCATGCTATGGCCCGTATCCGCTCGACGTGCGCCCCGCAGCAGGTGCGGCCGCTGACCTGCCTTTGGCCATCGTCAGGCCTCGGGGCAGCTGTAACTTGGAGGCCCCCGCGTGATATCGCGATGCGAGAGGTGAAGAGGTGGCGCGGTTGCGGGTCGCCCTGTCGCAGTTGAACGCCGTGGTGGGCGACGTGGAAGGCAATGCGGACCGGGTCTTGCGGGCATGGCGTGAAGGGGCGGATGCCGGGGCCGACCTGGCCGTCTTCCCTGAACTTGTGATCTGCGGTTATCCGCCCGAGGACCTGCTGTTGAGGCCGAGCTTCATCCGCGCGAACCGCCAGACGATCGAGCGCCTGACACAAGAAGGACCCTCCGGAACCGCCGCCATTGTGGGATACGTCGCGGCAAAGGCGTCGGAAGCAGACATGACTCGCGACACCACAGTCGCAGCGCGAGCCAACCTGCGTAACGCGGCTGCCGTGATCGCCGACGGCCACGTGATCGGAACCTATTGCAAGGGACGCCTCCCCACCTACGGGATCTTCGACGAGGCACGCTGGTTCCGCCCCGGTGAGACCCCGCTGCTATTCAATATGAACCGCATTCCGGTCGGCCTCGTCATCTGTGAGGATCTCTGGACGGAAAGAGGTCCGGTATCCGCTGTTGCCGAGCACGGCGCGAGCGTCGTCGTGGTCCCGAATGCGTCCCCCTACGAGCGGCGCAAGTATGGCGACCGCGAATATTGGGTGCGGCACCACGCCACGCAGGATGGGATCTGGATGGTGTATGTCAACCTCGTCGGAGGCCAGGACGGAATCGTGTTCTATGGGGATTCTGTGGTTTATTCGCCTGATGGGAGCGTTGTCGCACGGGGAGCCCAGTTTGACGAGGATCTGCTCGTCGTGGATCTGGACGTGGAAGCCGGCCCGGTGGAGGGCGTACCCGGGTCGTCCGGCTACCGCGGGGAGCCGCCGCAACTCCCGGATCGGGAAGAACACAGGCGTCTCGAGCCCATCGGAGAGGTTTGGCAAGCCCTGGTCGTTGGCACCCGCGACTATTGCCGCAAGAACGGTTTTGAGCGCGCCGTTGTGGGGCTCTCGGGTGGAATAGATTCCTCGACCACGGCATGTATCGCAGTCGACGCCCTCGGCGCGGAGAACGTGCTGGGGGTGATCATGCCGTCCCCCTTCTCTTCCGAGGAGTCGCGACAGGATGCGCAGCAGCTCGCGAAGAACCTTGGGATCGACGTCGAGATCCTCTCGATAGGTGACCTCGCCGGCGAGTTCGAGGGATCGCTGGATCACCTGTTCGCGGCCACAGAGCGCGGCGTGACCGAAGAGAACATTCAGGCACGAGTTCGTGGGGTGCTCTTGATGGCTCTTTCGAACAAGTTCGGTCCCATTGTCCTCGCACCGGGTAACAAGAGCGAATATGCAGCGGGATACGCCACATTATATGGTGACATGGTTGGCGGGCTCGCCCCTCTGATGGACGTCCACAAGACGTTGGTGTACGAGATCGCCCACTATCGCAACAACCGGGATGTCGTCATACCCGAGAACGTCCTTACCAAGAGCCCGAGCGCCGAACTGAGTCCCGGTCAGAGCGATCAAGACACGCTTCCACCCTACGAGACCTTCGATCCCATCATGTGCGCCTATGTGGAGGATCACAAGGATGTCGAGGACATCGTGTCTGCGGGATATGAGCGTGAACTGGTATGGGAAGTCATCGAGATGATAGATCGAGCAGAGTACAAGCGGCGTCAGGCGGCGCCCGGCATAAAGATCACCCACTACGCCTTCGGCAAAGACCGGCGCATGCCCATGACCAACGCTTGGAGGGGTTAGTTCGGGGCCGATTCCAAGGACCGGTCACCAACGGACTTCGATCTCGAGTTCGGTGCCCTCGTCGCCCATCTCGATCTCGACCTCGAAGGTGACCTCGCTCGGGACGGCGATGGTGAACCGTTTGCCGTCGCGGACGAAGGAGATCTCGTTCTGACGGGCGAGGTCGTCCGCGAGCGCGCGGAGACGGTCGGCGGCGGCCTCGCGTGCCAGCCGCTCTTCGGTCGCGTGCTCGAACTCCATGGCGTCTCCTTGAGGGCGGGTAATGCTCGGATCGGTTTCATACCACGTCAGCGATCGACGGGGGGCGGCCTGTGCAGGGATCTTCGCAGTCCGGTTACGGCGAGCACTGGGCGGACGTCTACGACGCCTGGGTCGCGGAGCACATCCCCGCCGAGGAGACCGAGCAGGCGGTGCGAACGCTGGCCGCGCTTGCGCGTGGAGGCAGGGCACTCGAACTCGGCATCGGAACCGGTCGCCTGGCGCTACCGCTGGCGGACCGCGGCACCCCGGTGGAAGGCATAGATGCATCCGAGGCGATGATCGAGCGCCTGCGGGAGAAGGCCGGCGGTGGCGCGATCCCAGTCACCCATGCTGACTTCTCGGACGTGGCGGTGAAGGGAGAGTTTGCGTTGATATTCGTCGCCTTCAACACGTTCTTTGCGCTGGCGAGCCAAGGGGAGCAGGTGCGCTGCTTCCGCAATGTTGCCCAGCACCTCTCCGACGAAGGTGTCTTCGTCATCGAGGCGTTTGTTTTGTTCCCGACCCGGCCCGCTTCGAGGATGGCCAGACGGTGCGCGCCCTGCGCGTAGACGACGACTTGGTTGACCTGGAGGTTTCGCGGCACGATCCGGTCGCCCAGACGGTGAGGAGTCAACACGTCACCCTCACTCCTGCCGGAGTGCGCCTGCTGCCCGTCAGGCTGCGCTATGCATGGCCGAGTGAGCTCGACCTCATGGCCGAGTTGTCCGGGCTGAGGTTGCGGGAGCGCTGGGGTGGCTGGGATCGCTCGTCGTTCCGACCGGCGAGCCGCGGGCACGTTTCCGTCTACGGTCAGGCGCCCCGGTAGGTACCCACCGTCCAGAGGTTGCCGTCGGCGTCCCGGATGTCGAACTGGTGCGAGCCGTAGTCCGTGTCGTGCAGCTCTCGAAGGACGACGACGCCGTCCAACGACCGCACCCGCTCCCAGGCGGCGTCGACGGTCCGTGGTTCGGCCGCGACGACGTAGACGCCCTGCGGTCCCAGAGCCCCCCACTCCCCCGGCTTGCCGCGGGAGCCGAACATGACCCCGCCGCCGTCGGGCCAGCGCGCCTCGGCGTGCACCACGGTTCCCTCCTCGTCGCGGTGCATCGCGGTCACGATGAAGCCGAGTCCCTCGGTGAGGAGTCGAACCCCTGCGTCGACGTCGGTGAAGCCGACGCTCGGCCACACGGTCGGCACGGGAGGAGGCAGCTGCAGTTTGGTGTCGCTCATGTCCACGATGATGAGATGTCGGGCATGTCGACGGCTTGAACGAATGGGAGCTCTTCGCGCAGCCAGGTTGTCACGCTGCAGCCCGCCAGCGCCTTCCACTCGCGCGCAAGGTGTGGCTGGTCCGCGTAGCCACAAGCGGCAGCGACGTGCGCCAACGTCGGACCCTGCCCCCGGAGCAGCATTGCACGTGCGGCCTCGAACCGGGCGATACGACCCGCCTGCTTCGGGGTCACGCCCGTGACCAGCCGGAAGCGCTCGGACAGGTGCCGTCGGCTGTAGCCGACCCGATCCGCGAGGTGGGCGACCGTGAGGCGCCCCGACGACGCGAAGACCAGGCGCCACGCCTCGTGGAGCGCGGCCTCGACACGCGGAGGGTCGTCGAGGCGGCGCAGCAAGGCCGAGTCGATGAGCCGGAAGCGCTCCTCCCAGTCGTCGTTGCTGGCGACGCTGTCCACGAGCTGGTCGGCTGCCGTCCCCATGACGTCGGCCAGGTCCACGACCCTCCCGCCCATGTCCCCGGCCCGGACGCCGAGAAGCGCCCCGGCCGCCAGCGGCGACAGCGCGTACTGCAGCCCTTCCTGTGGCCGGGATGCGTCGATGAGTGCCGGCGTGGTGTGCAGGCCTCCGACGACGCCGTGCGACGCTACGGCTTTGGCGAGGCCGGAGACGCGCAGGGGCCCGTTCAGCTCGACGACCAGCGTCACGTGACGCGATGGCAGCCCGCGGTGAATCCCCACGGGGTTCGCGGCCACCCGGTAGCCGTGCGCAGCCGAGACGTACGGCCTCAGGTGCGGCGGCGGGACGTGACGCCGGAATGTCACGGTCGGGTCGCCCCGTCGTTTGCGGCTCGACGCAACGGCGGAGCGGCGGCGTCCCGACGGCGAGTCGTCCTTCACTCCTCCCGCGGGGCGCTGTAATTCACCATCCACATGACCCCGAACCTGTCCTGAAGGCTGCCGTAGTAATCCCCCCATGCCTGATCGCCGATGGGCATCTCTATCTGCCCACCCGCTGAGAGGGCGTTGAAGATCCGGTCCGCCTCTTCCCTGCTGGTCGGATGGACGGAGATATAGACGTTGTTGCCCCGCACCAACTGCTGACCGAGCGACTCGAGGGCGTCGCTGGCCATCAGGATGCTCCCTTGGTCGACCGGGAGGGCGATGTGCATGATCTTGTCTTCATCGTCTGGGGGGATGCTGACCCCCTCCATGGGGAGGTCCTTGAAGCGGACAAGCGAGGAGAACTCCCCACCGAACACAGACTTGTAGAAGCTGAACGCTTCCTCGGCATCGCCTGCAAAGTTGAGATAGGTCTGCAGTGTTGTCATCCTTCACCTCTGACTTGTACTTCCGAGCCCTGGTAAGCACGCTGAAGTTCTGCGGTGTCGAACTTCTTCATCTTCAGGAAGGCCTGGGTGACCCGCGCGATCTGTTCTTTCGTGCCCGTGCGGAGCATCTCGTCCATGCTGGCTGGTACGACCTGCCACGAGAGGCCGTAGCGGTCCTTGAGCCAACCGCACTGTTCGGCCTCGGGAACAGCGGAGAGGTGGTCCCAGTAGTGATCGATCTCCTCCTGGGTGTCGCAGCTGACCAGGAAGGAGATCGCCTCGTTGAATGCGAAGTCGTGGTCGTGGGCACTGTCCATGGCCGCGAACTCCTGGCCCGCCAGCGTGAAGCCGGAATGCTTGATCGTCCCCTCGACGTCGGGGTCTTCGTCCGGCTCGTAGCGGAGGACGTGGCCGATCTTGGAGTTGGGGAAGAGTGAGGTGTAGAAGGTGATCGCCTCTTCAGCCTTCCCGCTGACCGCGCCCACGAACATGAGGGTGGGGGTGATGCGCTGTGCACGCTCACGCTCGCCAGCCTTCATGATCTGCCAGGAGAGTCCGTACTTGTCTTCCGTCCAGCCGTAGCGCTCGCTGAAGGGGTAGCCGGCGAGAGGCATGAGTGGTGTCCCCCCCTGCGCAAGCCTGTCCCAGAGCGTGTCGACCTCGTCGACCGTGTCGCAGGAGACGAGGAACGACACGGATGGGTTGAACTGGAACGGTGGGCCGGCGCTTATAGCCGTGAAGGGATGCCCCAGCACTTCGAACGAGACGATGTCGGCGTCTCCCGATGGGGTGTCGTAGATCGTGGTCACGTTCGTGATCTTCGAGTTCGGGAACGTGGAGGAGTAGAACTCGGCCGCCTCGACGGCTTCCCTGTCGAACCAGAGGTGCGGGGTGATCTTGTGCATCTCAGCCTCCTTCCTGACGGATGGCACGCGCTGCATCCTGAGACGACCCGGCCCGACCAGACTCATCGGTCGAACGCTGATGCGACGTCACCCGATCCCGCCCGCGATGAGTCACGTCCCGGCCGTTCGTCTCGAGAGTGACGGAGAACAATCGCGCGTGAGGTCTCGACGGTGCGATGTGAGCGGATCGGCCCGGTGCGCTGGTCCTTGAAGGCGGGCGTCGTGACCGTCACGGTGGATGGCCCGCTGGGCTCCGACGACACGCCCTCGGTATGCGTCGAGTTGCACGCAGCGCTGTCAGGCTCGGATGTGTGCTCGGTGACCTGTCGTGGTAAGGGCCTGGCCGAGCCGGATCTCGCGACGGTCGATCTGCTGGCCCGTCTACGGCTGGCTGCGGGCCGGCTCGGACGTCCGATGCGGGTCGAGGACCCCTCGCCGAGGCTGCAGGAGCTACTCGTACTGATCCGTCTCGAGGAAATTCTTCTGCCGAGTGACTCAGGGGTCGAGTCGCGGGGGCAGGCCGAACAGCGGGAAGAGCCGTTGGGTGGCGAGGAAGGCGTTCAACCCGACGATCCTGTCCGCTGAAATCTCGATGACCTGCAACGACCAAGGTTCGAAGCCGCCGGTGGCCGCGGGACGGTACTGCCCGAATGCGGGCGACCCGTTGGAAGCCGTCGCTACGAGTCGCGATCCGCGGCAACCGATGCCGGTCCCCAGGTACCAGTCGCGAACGTCGTCGTGGCCACGCAGCCACAGCCCGTAGGGCGGCATCGACTGCACCACGTCCTCGTGGAGCAGCGCGGTGAGCGCGTCGAGGTCGTAGCGTTCGAACGCGTCGACGTAGCGGGCCAACAGGTCCTGCTGTGCCTCGTCGAGGGGCTGGAACGTGTCCGTTTCGGCGACGTCGAGCGTCGCTAGGGCCGCCCGGGCGCGTTGCAGCGCACTGTTGACGGATGCGACCGACGACTGCAGTAGCTCGGCGACCTCGGCCGCCTGCCAGCGCAGTACGTCGCGAAGGATCAGCACCGCACGTTGCCGGGCGGGAAGGTGCTGCAGCGCCGCGACAAACGCGAGGCGGACGCTGTCACGCTGGACCACCAGCTCGCCAGGATCTCCGACGGGGGGGACGACGCGGGCGTCGGGGATGGGCTCGATCCAGACGGTCTCGGGCAGCGGAGCCGGGAGCGTGGCCGATGCCGGAGAGGCGGGTCCGAGCTCCATAGGGTGCGCCCGCCGCTGGCGACTGCGCAGGGCGTCGATGCAGACGTGGGTCGCGATCTGGTACAGCCAGGTACGCAGCGACGAGCGTCCCTCGAAGCGGTCTGCCCCCCGCCAGGCCCGCACCATCGTCTCCTGAACCGCGTCCTCGGCGTCGAAGGGCGACCCGAGCATCCGGTAGCAGTAGCCGGTCAGCTCGCCCCGGTAGGCCTCCAGCTCCGCACCCTCGGAGCCGTCGTTCAGCAGGCCAGCACCGGTCGGGGACTCGGTGAACGCCGCTACATCTCTCATCGTGTGCCGACCCCCAGATTTCACGATCGAGCATTACTCAGGACCGGCATGTTAGGGCGACGGGGAGACGGTGACATGGGGCGCTGTCTGCCGCGTGCGGTTACAGGTCCATGTCCGCGAGCAACGCCTGGAGCGTGGCGGCTACGGCGTCGGGCTCGGTGAGCATCGCCAGGTGATGTTCGTCGAGTTGCGTGACGAGCCAGCCGCGGTCCGCTGCCTGGCGGGCGACCTCCCGGTAGGGGCCGCTGAGCAGGACGTAGGCGCACGTGGTTTCGTCGGCCCAACTCGGCCGTCCTGGGAAGGGTTCTTTGAACAGTGCAAGAGGCACTGGCTGCAGCTGGGCGAGGAAGCGACGTGCGAGCCGGAGATCAGGCAGCATGCCCGCAACCACATCGTCGGGGAACCACTGGTGCCAGGGCGGGAGGCGCCCTACGACGGCGAGGTCCTGCAGCTGCCGGGCGAGCTGAGGGGGGGCGTTGTCCCACCAGCTGGCACCGGGGGTGGGGAGGTGGGAGTCGACCAGCACGGCGCCGATGACTGGTCGCGAGAGTTCTTCCATCACCGCCGGTATCAGCATCCCAGCCATGCTGTGGCCGACCAGCACAGCCGGCGCATCTCGGCCAGCGCTGTCAATGGCGTCGGCAGCCGCTGACGCGAGTCGAGGTAGATAGGGCGGATCAGTCGGGGTGACTAGGTTGAGGTCGGGTACCACCACCGTCCGCCCCTGGGCGTTGAGTAGCTCGGCGACCGCCTCCCAGACCAGCGGAGCCAGCAGCGGACTGTGCAGCAGCGCGACCACCGACGGGCTGGCGCGGCGATGGTGCCGCCTCGTCACGCGCTCACCCGTCGATCGAATTACCGGCCGTCGTGCCGGTGAACGCCGTCAGCCACCCCGCCACCCTCGTGAGGCGGACCCACTTCCAGGTGCACCGCCTCACTCACCCCGATCCCTCGCAGGAGGCCCCGGATCGCGGTCGGTATGGCCGGGGCGTCCTCGAGGGGGAGGATCTGCGGGTCAGCCAGGTCCACGGGCCGGCCGCGATGAATGAGTCGACAGCCGTCCGTGGCGAGCACGTTCTTGAGCCAGTCGACGTCCCGTCCATAGGTGAGAGCGACCACGAAGCCATCCCGCTGCGGGAACGCGTTCACGGGCGTGCGGTAGAGGCGGCCAGTGTGGCGACCTCGGTGGAGGACGACGCCGAAGTAGGGGAGCCGGCCGGCCAGAGGCCGAAGCGCGGGATTGGTCACACGACGGTTGAGACGGGCCAGCGAGTCGGGAAGAGGCACCCCATCACCGTACTCCACTCCTGCAGCACGCGAGATTTGCCTCCTTGTCGAGCCGTTGCCGTCTATCTGCCGGCAACGGCAGCCATGTGGTCTACCAACTGGTCCACAGCGGTGCTCCAGCCGCTCGAGAAGCCCATTTCGTCGTGGATGGCGGCGACTTCCCTGGTGGCATGGATTGCTCGCACCGAGTAGCGCGTGCTGTCGCCGACGGGTTCGAAGGTGAGCTCGGCCGTGAAGCGCAGCTCGGTGCCGGCCCTCGGTGCGCCGACGGGGTCCGGCAGCGGCCGGTAGCCGGGCCCGAGGGCAGTGGTCCAGACGAGGCGGTGGGGTGACTCGATCTCGAGGTAGCAGCCGACGTTGGGGTACAGCGTGCCTTCGGGGTCGCGCATCACGGTGCGGAAGATGCCGCCCGGCCGGAGGTCGATCTCGCACTCGACGGTTTCGATCGGCTTGGGAGCGAACCACGGCTTGAGGTGCTCGGGTGTGGTCCAGGCTTTCCACACCAGGTCGACGGGGACGTCGACGAGGCGTTCGAGGAACAGGTCGAGTTCCGGGTCCTCCCTGAAGGACGGCGATGACGATGGTGCCGGGGTCACGAGTTCTCCTTCCGCATCTCCAGCAGGTGTTCGTCGAGCTGGTCGAGTCGCCGTTCCCAAAGGTCACGTTGTTCGGACAGCCAGCTCTCGGCCGCCCCCAGCGGGGCAGGTGTGAGCCAGTACGTCCGGACCCGCCCCTCCTTGCGTGATGCCACCAACCCGCTGTCCTCGAGCACTCGGAGGTGCTGCACGAACGACGGCAACGCCATGCCGAAGTCACCGGCGAGATCGGTGGTGGCCGCGGACCCGCGCCCGAGTCGTTCGATGACGGCACGACGAGTGGGATCGGCCAATGCCTTGAAGACCTTTCCGACGTCGGGCTCGCGACGAAGCACCCCAGATCGGTTAGTCATATACCTGACTATAGGCCCTCAAGAAGCTGAGGTAAAGACCTAACCATCTCATGGGCGAGCGGGACGGTTTGCACGTGGTGGCGACGGCACGGAAGGGCCTTCCCGAGGTTGGGCAGGGGAGGAAGCCCCCGCTCGATTGTTGGCTGATAGTTGCCCCGCTGTGACGCTCTCGTTACTCGGTGCCATCACTGTTCGAGTGCTGCACCCGCACTCGACCCCTGATCGGACAGGTGGAACCATGAGAGGGAAACACTTGCTGGTGGCCTTGTTACTGGCGCTGACCCCTGGGGCGGCGTTTGCCTCGGAAGCTTCTCCCCAGGAGGAGACGAAGGTCGTCATCTGTCATGCGACCGACTCTGAGCAGTACCCCTACCGCCGCCTCACGGTCCCAGCGTCCGAGGTGGACGGCGAGGGGCAGAACGATCACACCCGTCATACTGGTCCCGTCTTCAAGGCTGGGATGAAGAAGGCCGGCACGAGGTGGGGTGACATCATTCCGCCGGGTGAATGGGGTCCGGGCCTCAACTGGACGAATGACGGTGTCGTTATCCATAGCCAGCACTGCGTAGTCCGTGGGCAGCCCAAACACGATCAGGGTCTGGTGAAGCTCTGCCGCGTCATCCACGACCAGAACGGGGACCGGACCGACATCCATCTGGTCGAGAAGGCGGACAAGGCCGCGCTGGAGGAGCTCGAGGAGGCCGGCTACGTCCAGTACCCGTACACGGGCGCACTGCCTGAGGTCTGCATCCCGGTGCCGCCGAGCACTCCCCCGGCGCCTCCTGCCAAGGTGCACGAGCACAAGCCGAAGGCGCATCACCATCACAACAGGCCTCAGAAAACTGAGACTCCTGACGACGAGGAGCGGCTAGCTGCGCCTGGTGAGCTTCCCCTGACGGGTCCGCCCGCGTGGCTTCCCTTCGCCGGGGGCGGGCTGATGCTCGCCGGTGGAGCGCTTCTTCTCGCTCGCAGGAAGTGGTTCGCCTGACGACTCGTCTTGCCGCGGGCGCAGGAGCGAGCGATCGACCGCCCTGATCGTCGCGAGACGCACGGTCCGGGGCCCCTGTCTGGGGTCCCGGGCTTCGCGTGATGTCCAGCCGCCCACCGCAACAGTCCGCCGTGACGGGACTAAGGTCGATGAGCCTGACGGGGCTGAGCGGAGAGGAGCGTGCCAGAGACCTGCCCCCACTGCGCCGGCTCGCTACCCGCCGGAGCGCGCTGGTGCGCCAGCTGCGGAAGGTCGGTCACGCCGCAGTCTGATGGGGTGTCCGCCCCCCGCCTCGCCGGCGAACGTCGCCCCGTGACAGCCCTGTTCGCCGACATCGTCGACTCGACCAGCCTTGCGGCCCGCTCGGATCCAGAGGACTGGGCCCACACGGTCAACCGCATCTTCCAGCTCATGTCACAGGCCGTCTCCCGCTACGGGGGCACGGTGGCGCAGCTGGCGGGCGACGGGCTGCTCGCCATCTTCGGGGCGCCGCTGGCACACGAGGACGACCCCGAGCGGGCGGTGCGGGCGGGATTGGACATGGTCGCCGCCATCGAGGCCGCCGCCGACGAACTGCTGCCGGACACAAAGAGCGATCTGAGGATCCGGGTGGGTATCAGCACGGGACCGGTGGTCGTCGGCACGGTGGGGGGCGAGCTGCACTCGGAGTACACGGCGCTGGGGGACGCGGTGAACGTGGCTGCCCGTATGCAGACGGCGGCGCGGCCCGGCAGGGTCCTCGCGACGGACGAGACCATTCGCCACGTCGCTGGCGTGGTCGAAGCGGACGATCTGGGCCTGCTGACGGTGAAGGGCAAGGAGGAGGCGGTCCACGCCTACGAGGTGGTGGGCGTGCGCCCCGGCGTCGTGCCGGTTCGGGGAGGTTTCGATGCGCCGCTCGTGGGCCGAACGGCGGAGATCGACCGTCTGGAGCAGGCATTCGCTGCCGTGCTGGCTGGTCGGGGTCGTACCGCTCTCGTGCTGGGTGAGCCGGGTATAGGCAAGAGCCGGCTCGTGCGGGAGTTGCAGGTGCGCGCCTCGGAGTTGGGTGGCGTGCGGTGGGGTCAGGGGCGGTGTCTCTCGTTCGGGGGCAACCTCGCCTACCACCTGGTGGTCGATCTCGTTCGGAGCCTGGTGGGGATCCCCGCCGGGGAACAGGACGCCACAGCTCGTGGCGTGCTCGACGACGTGGTCGACGACCTGCCCCGCGAGCAAGTACCGGAAAACGCCGTTCTCGCCCACCTGCTCGGTCTGCCCCTGTCGGATGCGGAGCGTCAACGGCTGGAGGCCCTCGAACCGGCCGCGGTGCAGGCGCGCTACCTCGCCGCTTTGCGCCAGCTGGTGGCTGGGCTTTCCGCCTCGGAGCCGCTCGTGTTGGTCTGCGAAGACGTCCACTGGGCGGACGCCGCGTCGGTGGACCTCCTTGCGCGACTCGTGCCGGTGGTCGACGAAACGCCGCTCCTGCTGATCCTGACGGGGCGGCCCGAGCGGGACGTCCCTGGGTGGCGGCTGGTGGGCGAGGTGCGCACACGCTTCGGGGAGGCCCTGGTCGAACTGGTCCTGGCCCCGCTTCCGGAGCAGGCAGCCCGACAGCTGGCGGACACGCTGGCGGTGCATCACCCGCTGGCCCCTCGGCTGGGCCATCTCGTGGTCTCGAAGGCGGAGGGCAACCCACTCTTCGTCGAGGAGCTGATGCGCACGCTGCTCGACCGCCTCCCCGAGCAGGCGAACGTCGCCGTGGACGAAGCCACCCTGGCCGAGATCCCCGACAACCTCCACGGTCTGCTGCTGGCCCGCATCGACCGCCTGTCTGAAGCTGCTCGACGGCTGCTGCGGATGGCTGCGGTGATCGGACGCGAGTTCCCGGCTGGCCTGCTCGACGAAGTGGCCGCGCAGGACACCGAAGCGCAAGCGGTCGCTCTGCAGTTGGGACAGCTGGAGGCCGTGGGGCTGCTGCGGCTCATGACCGTCCGGCCCGAGCTCGTGTACGCCTTCCGGCACGCTCTCATACAGGAGGCCGCCTACAGCTCGCTGCTCAGAAGCGAGCGGCGGCGTCTGCACGGCGTGGTGGGTGAAACGCTGGAGCAGCTGCATGCGCAAGGCAGAGCCGAGTTGGCCGCTCAGCTCGCACACCATTTCGAGCAGGCAGGGCGAACCGACCGCGCCGCCCGTTACCAACTCGAGGCCGGGGAACGTGCGTTGCGCCGCTTCGCGAACCGGGAAGCCCGCGAGTTTCTGGAGAAGGCCGCCGCGCACGCCGCTGAGGCCGGGGACGATGAGGAGAGTGTCCGATTTCGGCTCGCCACCCTGCTGGCCCTGGGTGAGGCGCGCAGAGCCGGCGGCGACCTCCCTCTGGCGAAGGCCACCTTCGAGGAGGCTGCCGGCCTCGCCCGAGACCTTCCAGACCCGGGGGGACTGGCTCGGGCCGCGCTGGGCTTCGGGAGGGCGTCCGACATCTGGGGGGTCGACGACACGCTGCGAGGCCTTCTCGAGGCAGCCCTGTTCCAGTTGGCTGAGCAGCCGAGCCCACTGCGGGCGCGGGTGACGGCTCGGCTCGCCCAAGCGCTCTTCTACGACCCCGACAGCGATCGGCGGCGGGAGTTGATCGAAGCGGCCGTCCAGGAGGCTCATCGGTTCGACGATGAGGCGACGCTCGCCGAGGTGCTCAGCGCCCGCCACGCCCTCGGTGGCCCCGACGACCTCGACCAGCGGCTCGAAGACGCCACCCTGGTCGTCGACATCGCCCAGCGCCTCGGCGACTGGGACCTCGAGTTGCGCGGTCGGGGCTGGCAACTGGTCGACCTGCTCGCCAGCTGTCAGGTCGAGGCCGCATGGCGGGAGATGGAACGCCACGCACAGCTGGCGCGCCGGCTCGCAGACCCGCTCCAATTGCGGGACGCGGCCGCCTGGCAGGCTATGAGAGCCGCGCTCGCCGGCCGCTTCGGTGAGGCGGAGTCGCTCGTCGAGGAGGCCTATCGGCTGGGGCACGAGGCAGGCGATCGCGCCGCGGAGTTCATCCGGTTGCGCCAGCGCTGGATGATCATCTACGCCTTGCGGGGCCGTCGCGATGCGCTCGACGCGATCGTCGACCACTTTCGACAGGGGGGACCGTCGTCACAGATGGCGCCGGCCCGCAAGCTCGGGCTTGCCTCCGCCCTGGCGCGGCTCGGCCTGCGTGACCACGCCCGCGCCTGGCTCGAGGACGCAGGCTACGAGGACTACACAGCAGTGCCCCGCAACGTGGTTTGGCTCGACGTTCTCACCTTCTCCGCGGAAGTGAGCGCGTCCGTCGCCGACATCCCCCGGGCTGCCCAGCTCTACGAGCTTCTACGGCCCCACGCGGAGCGGCTGGCCGTGGGCGAGCGGGCACACGTGTGCCTGGGGTCCGTCTCCCGCCCCCTCGGCCTCCTCGCGACGCTCCTCGGTCGCTTCGAGGAGGCCGAGGCCCACTTCGAGGCGGCACTCGACCATCACGAGCGGCTCGGCTCCCCTCCCCTCGTCGCGCTCACCCAGGCCGGCTACGCCCAGATGCTGTGGGCCCGAGGAGGAGCCGGCGATGAGGAGCGGGCCGAAGGGTTGCGGGTCGGGGCGCTTGCCGTAGCCGACGAGCTTGGCATGGAGCTACCCGACGACGAGCACTGGCCGGTGCCCCTGACGGTTCGAGACGAGCCATGAGTCGACGAGACACGCCTGTGATAGACATCGCACCGGCCGGGGTCCGCTGAAACGTCCGTTTTCCTAGCGGGACAGCGCCCTCGGTTCTCGTGCGGCAGAACACGATCGGCACCGAGGGATAACGCACCTGTAGTCGGGCCAGCAGGTCTGCGACGAAGCCGGGTTGGACGTGCTGGAGCCGGAACACGTCGGCGTAGGACCCCTCGACGACCACCGCCGCCCGAGGCAGGCTGGAGAGCTCCGCGAGCAGGAACCCCAGGTTCGCCGTCTACCAGACGTTTCGCGAGGTCCGAGAGACTCTTGCGCTCGACCGCTGCGACGAGTTGGCCTTCGAGTTCGACGCCGTAGTCGCCGGCGGGCAGCGCCTGCTTCTCCACTACGGCGTCCTGATGGGGGGAAGCGATACGCGTAGCGCTCCCGCGTGTCGGCAACAATCGCCAGCTGGTTCCAGCCCGACGCACGCCGAGCAGGTATCCGAACCCCCGGGCCGGGCCTGGCGAGCCGTGCGTGAGGTCTGCCAGAAGATGCCTCGCCCGCTCTTCAGCGTGACAAAGACGAACTGGGAGCGGTTTTCTCGTCCGCGGGCAAGTACAAGGTCGATGACTCGTCCTCGCCGTTCGCACGAGGCCACCGCGACATCGTCGACGACCTCGGCATCCTCCGGCCAGCCGTCAGTGCGGTGGCAATAGACAGCGGACGTCCTGGGCCAGGGCTCACGAGCCTTCAGCAGCAGCGGGCCACCGTCGATTGGGACTTGCAGCAGGTAGCCGAGCTTCTGAGTCCCGATCGGGGTTGCGAGCCACGATGAACCTCGCCGGCATGATGGCCCCTCACCTCGCTTCCAATACGGTCGGAGGCATGGGAGCCGGTGGTGCCGCAGTGCACCCACCAGCGCCATGGCTCAACGTCGCACAGCCGCCCCGCGGTGCTCGGGCGAAAGTTTCACACACGATCCGGCCACCAGAAGCTCGCGTGGCTACGAGGCCCCACGGAGGGACCTCGTAGCCCGAAGGAGGGGACTGCTAGTCGTTGTTCTCGGTCGTACCGAGGCCCTGGGCGTCGACGATGATGGCGTTGGTGGGATTGCTCATGTTGACGGAGAAGGTCTCGTTGGGCTCCTTCTTCCGGTCACCCTTCACCGAGAGGGTGAAGGTCTTGGTGACCTCGCCGGGTGAGAAGGTGAGCATGTGGGGGCTGGGCTGCGGCGTCACCCCTGTTGAGCGGGTGGCGCCGCAGCTTTGTTCGGCAGGGGAACGATCGGCCAGGTGGTCAGCTCTTGGTCTTGAATTGCCAGACGTAATCGCGTGCCAGCGGGTTACAGGCGAGGTCCTTCACGCCATTGGCCCCACTTCTGATAGTCACGACGTACCAGGTGTTCGGCGCCAGCGAACTACTCGGGTCGACCGTGATGGAGTTGCAGGGCGACGCGCACGTTACGACCGCGGCGATCGGACTGCCTGTGCTCGAGCTCTTCGCGATCGTGATGTTCCCGCTTGCAAGGATGGTTGTCGGGTCCATGGGTTCCGAGAATGACGCCGTGATGTTCACCGAGCGGCTGAGGCGAGTCTGACCTGGGGTCGGGAACACGCTGGCGACGGTCGGGGCTGTAGTGTCGATGGTCCACGCGTATTCGGCCGCCGTCTGATCGCCGTTGCCCGCAGCATCCGACGCCCAAACCTTGAAGGTGTGGGGCCCATCGGTCAGCATCGTGATCTCATGAGGTGAGGTGCAGTAGCCGGAGCGGCCACCATCGAGGCTGCACATAAAGCTGGAGCCGGCCTCGCTCGAGGTGAATGCGAAGCTGGCCGCGTTGTCCCTCGTGAGCTTCGAGGGACCAATCGTGATCTCAGTCTCGGGCGGGGTGGTGTCGGCGAGCGTGGTCGTCGTAGTGGTGGTCGGCGCCGTCGTGGTTGTCGTGTCCGATGGTGCCCCGTCTGGGTCCAGCTCACGCGGGAAGATGTTGCGGTACGCGACGTTGTCCTCGGCGCTGACGCTGTCGTCTGTGGATTCGAACGCGACGACGCGCCCGTCGTCGGAAATCGTGGGGCGATAGCCGACGTCGACGAAGCTAGTGGTGTCGGTCTGGCGGTCACGCACGAAGACGCCTTGTTTACCGGACGGGCTGAGGTTCGCGTCGGGGCAGTTGAACGCCACGTGGCGACCATCCGCCGAGATCGAGGCCCATCCGGCTCCCCCCGAAGCGGGCTCGCCTGCCGCCCCATCCGCCTTGCTCACCAGGGTCGTCGTACTAGCCACCAGATCACGCAGGTAAATCTGCTCTACGTAAGGCTGCACCGGGTCGTTGGTCAGGCCGGACGCGCCAAAGGACTCGAACGCCACCACATGGCCATCGGCCGAGATCGTCGGGCACCCGGAATTGCTACCTCCGGCCGCACCGCCGAGGCCGTCGGCCCGGCTGGCGTAGGTGGGTATCCCGGTCTGCAGGTCGACCACGTAGACGTCGATGTAGCCGTTGTTGTCTTGCGCGGAAAGTGACGAGGTGTCCGTTTCCACGGCGACGAAGCGTCCGTTCGCCGAGATTGCCGGCCCACAGCCATGACCCTGCCAGGTGTGTAGGCCTGGCGCGGCGTAAGTGGTCGTCCCGGCCTGCAGGTCGCGGACGAAGGTGTTGAAGCACGGCACCGTGATCTCATTTCCGCCCTCGTTGTAGCTGGTGCACTGGTTGACGTCCCGGGTGCTGAGGTTCTCGGCGACCGAGGTGAAGACCACGCGTTGGCCGTCCGCGGAGATCGCCGGGGCGAAGGAGTTGCCGTTCGCGGCCGCCCCCGTGGAGCCGTCGGCCCGGCTCACCAAGGTCGTCGTGCCGGTCTGCAGGTCATGTACGAAGACGTTTTTGCACCTGTCCGGGTATCCGTAGTACTCCTCAGCGCAGAAGTCGTTGTCCTGCGAACTCAGGTCCGGGGCAGCGGAGACGAACGCGACATAGCGGCCGTCGCTGGATACCGACGGCTGGATGCCAGGCCTGACGTAGCTCGTGGTGCCGCTCTGTAGGTCGCGCATGTATACGTTGGCGTCTGTGTCGTTGTCCTGGTCGCTGAGGTTGTCCGCGGTCGAGGTGAAGGCGACGAAGCGCCCGTTGCCAGAGATCGACTGCTCGGACGAATGGTCGTTCGCCGCGGCACCGCTGGTTCCGCTGGCGCGGCTAACCAGGGTCGTATCGCCCTGGGCCGCCTCAGAGCTGCCCAACTCCGCCATCAGGGCGGCCGGGCCCGATAGGGCGACCAGCGCTGCTGTCACGATCGTCGTGACCCGCCCGGGGCGCCCCCGAGGCTTCCAGCCGCTTACAATCGCTTGCTTCGCCATTGCTTTACTCCTCCCGGCCCGGGTCGCTGGGCCAAGCGCTCTCGTGCCGGCCACACTTGCTCAGTCGGCGGTCCCTTCGCACCCGGGAGCACCCTTGACCTGCACCCTTGACTTTTCTTCTTCTTGGGGCGTCGGCGGCGGAGATCCTCTTAGCCGTCGTGGTGGGGCGTGCTATCGGGATAGACGTGGGGGAAGTAAGGGGGGAGCGGGCGGATGGGGCACCCGTAGCCGGCTACCCGTTTTCCTCCAGGACCCACAGGACCCGCCGGGATCGAGGTTGCTACGGCTGGTCCTTGGCCGGGGAGGATGTGAGGCTGGGCTGTGGCGCCACCCTGTTGGGTTCGGTGCGCCGCAGCTCAGCCTGAGGGAGAACGATCGTCAGGTCATTACTTGGCCGTTTTGAAGCTCGAGACGTAGTCGGCGGTGAGCGGGTTTCCGGCGAGGTCCTTCACGCCGTTGGTGCCACCTTTGATCCTCACCTCGTAGGACGTGTTCCGCGCCAGCGAACTGCTCGGGTCGAGCGTGATGAAGTTGCAAGGCGACCCGCACCTAACGGCTGCAGCGACGAGAACCGGAGTGCCCGTGTTTGGGATCTTCCAGATCGTGACGGTCGAGGTCGTGATGGTGGTTGGCTCCATGGGCTCGGAAAGCGACGCCGTGACGTTCACCGAGCGGGCAACACCCACGCTGCCTGAGGCCGGGGAAACGCTGACGACGGTCGGGGCCGTCGTGTCGATGGTCCACGCGTATTCGGCCGCCGTCTGGTCGACATTGCCCGCAGCATCCGACGCCCAAACCCTGAAGGTGTGGGACCCATCAACCAGCGGCCCAACCTGATGAGGGGAAGTGCAATAGCCGGAGCGGCCGGCATCCAGGCTGCACATAAAGCTGGAGCCGGCCTCGCTCGAGGTGAATGCGAAGCCGGCGGCGTTGTCCCTCGTGAGCTTCGAGGGACCCGAGGTGATCGTCGTCTCCGGCGCTTCCGTGTCCCGCGGCGGTGTCGATGTCCCGTCTGTGGCCAGCTCGCGCACGAAGGCGTTGCTGTACGCGTTGTTGTCCTGATCGCTCAGGTTGTCTGCGTACGAAGAGAAGGCCACGACACTCCCGTCACCGGAGGTCGACGGGCCCTCGGAGGAGCTGTCACCGCCCGCCCCGGCGGCGCCGCTGGCCCTGGTCACCAGGGTCGTCGTGGGGATTGCGCTCTGCCATTCTCGCACGAAGACATCGTCCGCTGAGTCGTTGTCCGACTCACTTAGGTTGGTGGCCGGCGAGGAGAACGCGACGTATCGCCCATCACCGGAAATTGATGCCTCGGAGGACGGGCGGTTCGCCGGCGCACCAGTGGCTCCGCTGACGCGACTCACATACGTTGTCCGGCCCTCTAGTAGATCTCGCACGAACACGTCGTTGTCGACAGAAGACCAGGTGTCAATGTCCTGGTCGCTGAGGTTGGAAACGTCCGATTCGAAAGCCACGTATCGGCCGTCGGAGGAGATCGACGGGCAGGTGGACCCGAAAATTCCTCTCCAGTCCGCGATTGCGCCGTTGAGTCCGTCGGCCCGACTCGCGTAGGTGAGCTTGCCGGTCGACACCTCTGCCACGACGATGTCGCCGAAGCCGTTGATGTCGCCTGGATCCAGTTGAGCTTGTGAATCAAAGGCTATGAAATGCCCGTCCGCCGAGATGGCGGTGCCGCAGGGCAGATTCGGTGGGCCGAATTGACCGTTACCCGGGGCCATGTAGGTGGTCGCGCCTGTCGACAGGTCATGCATGAAGATGTTGGCGCAGGGGTATTCGAGTCCCTCGGTGTTGTAGCAAACGTTGACATCGTCGGCGCTGAGGTTGTCGGCGATCGAAATGAAGGCCACCCGGCCCCCGTCCACGGAGATCGAGGGGGCGTAGGAGCCACCGTTGGCGGCATCCTCCTCGGCGCCGGTCGGCGTTCTACTCGCCCGACTCACGAGGGTCGTCGTGCCCTCATATAGGTCGCGCACGAAGATGTGCGAGCACGGTTTGTCTTGCCCCGTGTACCACTCGGCGAGATCTTGGCATAGGGCGCTGTCCGGAATGTTCGTGCTGATGAGGTTGGTGGCCCTCGAGACGAAGGCGACGTAGCGGCCGTCGGCGGAGATGGAGGGATACAACGAGTCGTCGTTCGCCTTTGCCGTAGCCTCGTAGGCCCGGCTCACGAGGGTTGTGGTGCCGGTGTCCCGATCGCGCACGTACACGGTGGTATACGCGTCATTGTCCTCCACGCTGAGGTTGTCGGCATTCGACATGAAGGCGACGTAGCGCCCGTCAGCCGAGACCGAGACGCCCCCAGAGTGGTCGTTTGACGCTGCACCGCCGGCCGTGTCGCTGGCCCGGCTGATCAGAGTCGTGTCGTTCGTAGCAGCCTGCGCGGATGCGAGCGCCGCCATCAGGGCGAACAGGGCCGCAATCACGATCGTCCGGATCCGAGGGCGCCCCCACTTCCAGCCCTTCACAATCGCTTGCCTCGCCATGCTCTACTCCTGTCAGTCCGCAAACGCTGGGAGTCAGCGTTCTCGGGCCTGCCACACTTCCAGCGGCCGCAAGTCCTTCGCACCCGGGACCACCCTTGACATCCACCCTTGACTTTTGCCTTCTCACTGGACAGAGGAGGGACACGCTGGACCCCTGTGTTGCCTCTCCCCAACTGCGAGTGGCAGCCGGTTGGATTGGAGGGCGTGCCCGAAGGTATGGCTGGGCGTGGAAGGGCATCCGTAATCGTGTACCCGTTTCCCCGTACTAGCCCCACCTGCCCGCCCCCGAGGTCACCTGGCGTGTGCCACTCAGGGACGGCGACTCACGGATGGTTCGGAGGCTCAACAGCCGGGGTCTTGGCGCGGCCGTGCTCGAGCACCCAGATGCTGTGGTCACCCCCCGTCGGGCCAGCCCGCGGCCGCTCCCATCTGGCTCAGCGCCGCCCGCTCGTCGCGGCAGGCCCAGTGCTCGATCAGCCTGGCGTCCTGGAGCCGCCAGATATGGATCTCGTCCATCTCGACCGTGCGGCCGCAAGGCTCCAACCCTGCGTAAGGTGCGACGTGCAGGCCGCGGAAGCGCACGCGCACCGCCACACGACTGCCGTCGACGATCACGTCGCGCGGGATCAGCTCGATGTCGGCGAACGCCCGACTCAGCCGGCGGCGCAACGACCGGAAGCACTCCGGCCCCCGTGCAAAACCGCGCAGCGTGTGATCGCGGTAACCGGGATCGACGATCTCGTCAAGCTGCGCCTCGTCGTCTGAGGTCAACAGCGCCAGTACGCGGAGCACCAGCTCCTCGGCGCTCCCTGAAGGAGCGGCGGCAGTCACATGTTTCATAGGTCTCAGTCTTCAC
>JBHELG010000016.1:0-27235 GCA_046263195.1 Nitriliruptorales bacterium
TCTTGCTGGAAGACGAAGTCAGCCCGTATCTCCAGCTGCCTGCCGCATGGAGTGAGCTGCTGAGCTCGGTGAGCAGGAACCTGCGCTCTCAGGTGAACCGGCGACGTCGAGCACTCGAGCGAGAGGGGAAGCTGGTTTTCCGCACGACGACCTCGGGGGGAGACGATCTCGAGCGCGACCTCCAGGCCTTCTTTCGGTTGGAGGCGTCGGGCTGGAAAGGACGCTCGAAGACGGCGATTCTCAGCGATCCCAGCACCGAGCACCTCTACGGCAGCTTCGCACGCGCCGCGGCACGCACCGGCTGGCTACGACTGCACCTCCTCGAACTGGATGGCGTCCCTATCGCTGGGGATCTCGGCTGCCACTTCGGCCGCGGGGGATTTCTCATCAAGACCGCCTTCGACGAGCGGTACGCCAGGCTGTCTCCTGGCCTCGTGCTACGGGCCGAGGCCCTGCGCGCTTCCATTGCGGAAGGAGCCCGCTTCTACGATTTTCTCGGCGCGCCGGACGGATACAAGCTGAGGTGGACCTCGGACGTCCGACCCAGGCTCGTCCTGGACGCCTATCGGGGCGTTTGGAGGCCGCTCATCCTCTATCGCACCCGGATCCGCCCCGCACTCAAGCGCGGTCGGGATGCTCTGCGAGGGGTCCGCGGGTCCGCGGAGGAAGCTGATGCAGCGCGATGAGGAGGCGGCCGTCGAGACGCGCCGGGACCGTCAAGTTGACGTCGTGCCGCACGCGGTCCGCCCAGTCGAACTTGTAGTCCTCGTCACCCCGCAGGAAGTCGAACTCGCCCAGCCCCTCCCCGATCGCTTCCCGGATGGTATGGGCCAGCAGCTGGCTTCCGACGCTGTAGCGGGAGAAGGCACGGTCGTAGCCGCTGAGGTACGACCACCACCTGTCCCCGTACGCGAAGCCGTAGTCGGCGGCGACGTCGACACCATCCACGGTAAGCAGGTAGAACCGAAGCCAGCCGGCCCGTAGAAAGTGGCGTGCCACCAGGTGGTGGAAGCTCTCGGCGCCGCGGTCGGGAAAGGCACTCGCAGAGCGGGAAGCGAAGCCGGCCACGTGTAGGTGGATCAACGATCCCATCGCCGCCTCTAGCGCGCTTTCGTCGCGGACCCTCCGGTACAGCACCGTGTCGAAGTGCTCGTCCAGTCGCCGCTTCCGACGTTCCAGGCCACGTCGCAGGTCCCGTTCCCGACCCGCCAGATACTCCTCCCACGTCCTCGGTAGCGCGATGTAGGGGCATGGCTCGTGTGCGAGCAATCGCTGCCGCCCCCAAGGCTCGTCCTGCAGGGCCGTGATGAGCGGTGAGTCCGGCCGCGTCCCGGCCAGGTTCAGCAGGTCGAAACGCAGACGAGTACGGCGCAGGCTCTTCAGGACCTCGCTGGCGACCGCGCGCTCGTAGCCCGGCAGGGTGATGAGGTCGAGGTGGTCCGCAGCGACCAGGCCCGTGCCGACGAAGGCGATCTCCCGCAGGGGGACGCGACGGCGGATCCCGATCCTCCGGACGAGCGGTGCGACGCCAACGAAGTTCCCGTTACCTTCGCGGACCACAACGAGCCAGGGCTGAATGCCGGCGCGGAAAGACTCCAGCCAAGCACTGACCCACTCCCAGGTGAGAAACGGATTGGAGACCCTGCTCTCGGACACGAGGACGCGCCATAACGGTTCGAGCCCCGCGACTCCTTCCGCTGTCCGGACCACCTCGGCCCGAAGATGGCCGGCTGGACCCGTCCGTGGTCGAGACCTCCCAGCCGCATCCGGCAGATCCCCGCCTGTCTCCACGTCCCGCTCCCTTCGTCGTCCGCGTTCCGCGTGCTAGCGGCTGACGACGAGTCGGGCGAGGTTCCGCAACTCGCCGATCGTGGCGCGTCCGGAAACCAGCAATCCCACCAGCCCGCCTCCGCTCCCCGCCAGGACGATCAAGAGAAGCGCGCCGATCCCGGGCGTGGTGGTCAGCCGGACCGGCAGCGCGAACGCGGCGATGCCAATGGCGAGGCACAGTCCGGCTCGCATGGCCCGAAGATTCTCCGTCATGCTCGAACCCACCAGCCGGTTCGCTATCGCGAGACGCACCAGCGCGTAAAGGATCGCAAGGACGAGGTGCACCCAGGCTATGGCGACGGTGCCGTGCGGGGCCGCGAGCACGAAAGCGACCACGAGGATGACCGTCAGAGGAGCGTCAATCTTGAGAAGTGCTCCAGGCTTCCCCAGCGCCGGAAAGATGTCCCCCGAGGCGAACCCGATTGCGCTCACACCGAAGGCCAGCGAGATGAGAACCATCGGCACGATGGCTGGCGCCCACTTCGGAGAGAAGAGCACGAGCACGGCGTCACGTGCCACCAGGGCCAACCCCGTCCCGACCGGGAAGCCGAAGAGCGTCGCGAGAGCGAGCGCACGCAGCATCGAGGTCCGGAAGGCGCCTGCCCCGAGTGCTCGTGTCTTGGCATAGACGGGGAACGCCACGCTGGAGAAGACCCAGAAGATGTTACTGATGAGAAGCTCGGGAAGACGGAAAGCGATGCTGTAATAGCCCAGTTCGTCAGGTCCGAGTCGATTGCCGACCACGAGGTAGTCGGCATTCGTGCCGATCTCCGCGAGCAGCTTGATTCCCACAATGGAGGAGCCGAACTTCAGGAGCGTGTTCGCGGCTGTACGGTCGAAGTTCCAAGTGGGTCGCAGAGGCACGAGCGCCCAGCTGGCGACTGTGCCCGCCAGCTCCCCGGCCAGGAACCCCCAGACGATCGACCATGCTTCGTAACCGAGCAATGCCAACCAGATGGCCACGCCCGCCCGAACAACTGCTCGAAGCACCTCCACGAGGGTCCGCTTCCGAAAGAGCAGATCCCGCTTCAGAATCGCGTCGTGGACCTGCCCCGCGCCCCGGATCAGCAGAAAGAGAGACAGCACTCGAAAGAGGTTGTCCTCTCCCGGTACCCGGAAGAAGTGTGCGAAGCCCGGCGCTGCCGCCACCGCCAGCAGGAATAGCACGGCGCTTACGAAGACATTGAGTGTGAACGCTGTCTGGACCCGTTCGGTGACGCCCTCCTCCTGCTCGTAGATGGGCGCCGAGCTGACGCCGAGGTCGAGCCCCACCTCGAGGTAGGCGATGACGGCCAGGCCGGCTGCCACGACCCCGAAGTCGCGCGGGGCGAGGAGCCGTGCCAGGACGAGGGTCGAGAGGAACACGACGAAGCGGTTGCCGCCGAACGAGACCGCGGCCCAGGTGAAGTTCTTGACCGCGTCCCGACCCAACTGCCTCAAGCTTGCATCGGGTGCAGACCGTGAAGGACCCTGACCGGGAGGCTGCTCTGCATCCACGGTCTGGCCCTAAACCCGGTTCCGGTCAGCTTCCGCTTGCTTCGCCTCCGCCAGGTCCTGGAGGACCTCCGCGACCCGGGCTGCAACGACCTCCCACGAGCTCTCCACCGCGACACGCTCCCGCGCGTTGCGGCCCATGCGGGCCGCTTCCGACGGATTCCCCAGAAGCCGCTCCAGCGCCGCCGCAAAACTCGCGACATCCCGCGGTGGGACGACGAGACCCGTCGTCCCATCACCTACCGCCGCCGGTATGTCACCGACAGCGGTCGCCACGACCGGCCGGCCGAACGTCTGCGCCACGTGCACCACTCCACTCTGTGTCCCTTGTAAGTAGGGAATGGCAATGACGCGGCTCTGACCCACGAGGTCTGCCACCTCCGCCGCCGGCACGTACCCCGGACGCAGGTCGACTCCCCCGATTTCCTCGGCGCGCCGTCGCAGGGCGGCCACATCGACACCCTTGCCGACGGCGCCAGCGACGACGAGCTCAGCCTCGGGCATGCGGGATCGCAGCACGGCGAAGGCGTCGAAGAGCAAATCCAAGCCCTTGTAGCGATTCCAGATACCGAAGAACAGGATGCGAGCCGGACAGGCGTCCGGGGGGGGCACCGGGAACTGCGCGAAGATCCGTTCGTCGCCGTGGGGGATCACTTCGACGCGCCGTACCCCGGGCCACAGATCGAGCAACTCGCTGCCGGTCTTGTCCCCCAGCACGAAAACGGCATCGAGACGCTTGTAGGCGGCCCCGAGCGCCCGTCGCAACAATGAGAACGACCAGGCCGGGGTGTAGAGGGAGCCCTCCCCCCGCTGTTCGTCAAACGGACGGGGCTCGTGAGCGACGACGGTCCAAGCCGTCCTGTTCACCCGGCTCGCGAGCCAGGTGAAGAACCAGCCATCGATCGGGAAGCGCCAGATCGACCACATGGCGGCGTCGACGTGCTGCGCTCTCAGGAACGCGACCACTCGGCGCCACGCCTCGACGTAGCGGACCGCTCGCACCACCCTTCGGGCTTTGTGGAGCATTGGTGGGAGCGTCCCAGACGTGGACGCGTGCCATGTCGGCAGGACAGGGAGAATCTCGAAACCCCGGACACGGGGTATGAATTCCGGGTCCTCGCCTGTGATCAGCTCGACGCGGTGGCCCTGGGCCGCAAGAGCTTCACCCAATTGGAATGCGAAATGAAAGAGCCCTCCGGAGGGTGTGAATTCGATCAGGACAACTCGTAAAGGTCGTACAACACGCCCCATTTGCCCCCTCGCCGATTGACCTGTCGCGCATTCTCGGACTGTTTCTTTCGGCGGTACTCGCCCGCACGAGCGTCTATCCTTAGTCTCTGTTTCGATCGGGGCGGAAATAAAAGAGAGTCATCATACGGCCCCCGTTTCTTGGGAGCACTTCAGTTCTCTCGGCGGTTTCCATGGCGAATCGGATTGATGTGGCGGTTCAAACCTCGCCTCTTCACCCCGAAGAACGACCGGTCCGCTCCGAGCTCTGGACCTCACCTCTACTGCTCAGCGTCGCGGCTGGCGTCCTGGTCGCCGCGGTCGTCTTGGCGATTGGGATCCTCGTACTGGTTCGCCAGGGAGCAAGCTGGTCCGCCACCGCCTCGATAGTCGTTCTCCCCGTCAAGGAGCTCGAGCCCGAGACCCAGGCCGGGTATTACGAGACGCTGAGCCGGGGCCAGGTGGTGGCGACCTTCGCCGAGATGCTGCGACTGCGACGGTTCGAAACGGCCGTGGCCGACAAGCTGCGCCTGTCCCCTAGTCAGCGCAGGCAGGTGAAGATCACGGTCGGAGTGGTTCCCGACACCGCCATCATCACGGTGACCGCCCGCTCGGCCGACCCAAGGCTGGCCGAGGAGATGGTCGATCATCTCGTCGATGCCTGGGACCTCGAGGTCTGGCACCTGTCAACTCCCTATGTTCCGTCGATCCTGAGCTGGGCGAGCGGGACCGCCCGCAGGTCGGGGACGGAGCCGCTTCAGCTGGGGACGGCGCTCGTCTTCGTGGCCCTCGTCACCGGGCTGGCGGTCCAGCAAGGCACGCTGCAGGTCGGCATGCTGCTCGCACGAAGGCGCGAGGAGGACGAGTTGGAGGCGCCGCCACCCCCACCACCCCCCGACGGGACGGGCAGCGAGCTCGACGAGTTGGAGGCGGCACTCTTCGAACGGTGGTGGAAACCGGGTTTGTTCGGCCCGACCTCCAGCGACGTACGTCGCCCAGCCGACTCTGCCCAGCAGTCTCCTCCTCTGAGCGAGGACAAGCCGCCCGAGTCCGATGATCGAGGCCAGGCCGACTCCCTCAGGGCGGCGCGCGACACGCGGACCGTATGAGGACACAGCTCGCGGTACTGGGCGCAGTGCTCGGCCTCCTCGTCCTCGGCGTCGTCCTGGCCCTGGCGACGACGCTGCCCGTGTCCCCAATTCCCGCGCTCGCTGCCGCAATCGGCCTGGCCGCCCTGCCGGCCGTCCTCCGACACCCCTGGGTCGCACTCGTCGTGTTCGTGTCGGTCCTGGTGACCGAGCTCAGCAGCGTCGTGGGAGAGCGCGGGCCGTTCGGCTTGTACTCCCTCACGCTGCTGTTGGTGGCCGCGTCGGTGCTGAACGCCATGCGACGTCGTGAGATCCGGCTGCCGTGGTCGCCGGTCTTCCTGTATGGGCTCGGTTTCCTCGCCGCTCTGGCGCTGTCGGCCTTTGCGGCCCGCGACCTTTCGCGTGCCACCTTCCGCGTTCTCGAGCTGGCTGGCGGCATGGTCACCCTCTTCGTCGTCGTCACCCTGCTGACCTCTACCCGTCGCTACGTCACGACCGCGCAGGTCACGGTCCTGCTGCTCGCGGGCCTGGCCGGGCTCACTCTCGTCCAAGAGTTCGTGCTCGACAACGGCACCACCTTCGGAGGGCTAAGCAACGTGCCGGTGGTGGGCCCCGACGTTGGTGGCACGACCGCCCGACACTCGGGGCCACTACCAGACGCGAACTTCTGGGCGCAGCACCTCGTGCTGTTCTTTCCGCTGGCGCTCTCCTTCGCCGCCCATACGAAGTCGATCCTGGCTCGCCTGTCCTGGGCCGGGGTGCTCGCGCTGCTCGGCGGGGGCCTCTACCTCACACAGTCCCGGGGCGGGATCCTGGCCCTGGGACTGGCGGTCGTCGTCTGGCTGCTGTCGTTGGGGCGGCGCTACGCCCGCTGGCTGCTCGCGGCACCGGCGGTCCTGCTCGTGCTCGTGCTCGTGCCCGGAGTCGGATCGCGCCTCGAGACGCTGGCGGACCTGGGTGAGGCGCGAGCCGGGGGAGGTGATGCCTCGCTCGTTCAGAGGACGGTGGCTCAGGACGCCGGGCTGGCCATGTTCTTCGACCACGCCGCGATGGGGGTGGGCGCGGGCAACTTTGAGCTGGTTGAGCCCGAATACGCTCGACGCCTGGGCCTCCCCTATGCCGCCCCCCTGGCACCGCACAACCTCTACCTCGAGATGGCTGCCGAGGCTGGTGTGCTGGGCTTGACGGCCTGGCTCCTGTTCTACGGTTGCGCAATGTTGGTCGCCGTGCGAGCCCTCATCGTGTCCCGACGTCTGGCCCCATCGCCAGGACCGAGTCTGGCGGTGCTGCTGGCGGCCGGCTTGATCGCCGGTCTCGCCGGCTGGGCCTTCACGAGCCTGTTCCTGCATCTCGCCGGCCTCAGGCCCCTCCTGGTCGTGATCGCATTTGCTGCCGCCCTCGACGTCGACGTCAGGGAGCGGGCGGGATTGTCCGTCATCCGGGCCCGCCCCTCGTCGCCAGCGCGGGCTGCAGAACGCCTGGTCACCACGTGAGGTCAGCGGCGGTACGAGGGCGGGGGCTGGCTGCCGTCACAGCGGTCTCGGTCTTCGTAGCTTTCCTAGCCGTCGCGTGGGGCGTCACAGCGAGGAAAGAGTGGCAAGCACGAGTCACCGCCGCGCTCGAGCCTGCGCCTGACCTCAATGTCAGCCTGCGCAGCTACGCCTACGACCTCGTGACCCGTGACCTCTTGAAGTCAACCTACGCGGCGATCATCAGCCACGAGCGCTTTCGACGCGACGCCGCCGAAACGCTCGGTCTGCCCGACTCCGTGGAGCAGAAGGTCAGAGTCGAGGTGGACGTAGGGCCACGGGACACGACGATCACCGTGATCGCCACCAGCCCACAACGCGAGGTCTCCGAGCAGATGGCACAGGCAACCCTCGAGTCCGCCCGAAACTACGTCGACCCCCTGGCCGGGCTGTTCGTCCTGACGGTCGCTCCCTCCGCCGACGTCCGGTCATCGCGTCGCCACCTTCCCCTGTCATCCCCAGCTGGGGCCGGAATCATCGTCGCGGCGGGGGCGCTCGCGCTGCTCACCTATGCGGGGATGCGGCTCGCTCTCTCCTGAAGCCCTCGCGCCCCGCCGGCCTCCGACTTCAGCCCGCCTGCCCTGACGAGGCCAGGGTTGAAAACGGGGCATCTCTCCGCGAATGAACTACTGCAATTGCACTACGCCCTACCTGTACAAAGGTGGTAGGTCTGCAACTCTAAGCTATCGGACATGTACTATCCGTCGTAAAAGGGGCATCCGGGAGTTCGCTGACAAGCAGGTGAATGAGGGCAACAGGCGCAGATCAGAACACGAAAGAGTGCGCGGAACGCCGGGATCCCCGACGTCACGCCAGAGACGTCGGGAGGATCACCGACGTGGGACGAGTCCACACTGACGGCAAGCAGTTCGCCACGGGCGATGGCCGCTTCAGGTTCCACGGCGTCACTTATGGAACCTTCCGGCCACGTCAGGACGGCGCCCGCTTCCCCGAGGCGGATCAGGTCAAACGGGACTTCTACGCCATGCGCGGGGCCGGATTCAGCGTCGTCCGCACGTACACCACGCCCCCCGAAGACGTCATCGAAGCCGCCGCAAATGCCGGGTTGCGCCTGCTCAGCGACGTCTTCTACCCCGACTGGCGCTATCTACTGGGGCGATCGAGACGCTCCAGCCGTCGCATCGCTCGACAAGCCCGGGCAGAGGTGCGCGCAGCCGCTCACCGCCTCGCCGGCTGTGAGACCATGCTCGCCCTCTCGCTCGGCAACGAGATCCCCGCTGACGTCCTGCGCTGGTTCGGCACGAAATGGATCGCCGATGTGCTCGACGAGTTGAGCGACGAGGTCCGGGAAGTGGACCCGGCCATGCTCGTAACCTATGCGAACTATCCCACGGCCGAGTACCTACCCCTACCGAGCCTCGACTTCCTCACGTTCAACGTCTTCCTCGAACAGCAGCCCGATTTCCGGCGCTACCTCACACGACTCCACAACCTCGCCGGAGATCGTCCTCTCGTCCTGGGAGAGACCGGGCTGGATGCGGGCGGCGATCCCGGGAGCGAGCAGCGCCAGGCAGAGACGCTCGACTGGATCCTCGAGACCGCGCTCGAGCGTGGAGTCGCGGGCACCTGCCTCTTCTCCTGGACCGACGAATGGTGGGTCGGCAATGCGCCGGTCGAGGGCTGGCGCTTCGGGCTGACCCGAGCCGATCGTTCCCCTCGACCGGCTCTTCAGGTGGCCGAGAGGTGGAACCAGCGCACGGTCGCGGATCTCGCCGCGAAGTGGCCGAAGGTGAGCGCCGTAGTGTGCGCCTACAACGCCGCTGCCACCCTCGATGAATGCCTGCGCCACACGTGCGCGCTCGACTACCCGGACCTGGAAATCATTGTCGTCGACGACGGTTCGACCGACGACACAGCTGCGATCGCCCGCCGCCATCCCCGGGTGAAGCTCGTCGAGATCGAGCACGCGGGTCTGTCGGTGGCACGCAACGAAGGCTTCAGGGCAGCCACTGGTGAGCTCGTCGCCTACCTCGACAGCGACGCGTACCCCAGCCTCGAATGGCCCTACTATCTCGCGCTCGGACTCGACAGCCCCACCGTGGGCGGCGTGGGCGGACCCAACGTGCCCCCAGTCGAGGACCCGATCGGAGCACACGTCGTCGCGCGCTCACCGGGCGGGCCGGTCCACGTGCTGCTCAGCGACGACCGGGCGGAACACATTCCAGGCTGCAACATGGCCTTCTGGAAGGAGCTCCTCGAGGAGGTCGGAGGATTCGACCCCGTTTACACGGCGGCTGGAGACGATGTCGACCTCTGTTGGAAGGTCCTCGACCGCGGGTGGGACATAGCCTTCCATCCGGCCGCGCTCGTCTGGCACCACCGCCGCCCCGGTCTACGCGCCTACCTGCGCCAGCAGGCCGGTTACGGACGGGCTGAGGCGCTCGTCGAGGCCCGCCACCCTGATCGGTTCACGACCCTCGGCAGCGCGCGCTGGCGGGGCCGCATCTACAACTCACTGCTCCCAGGGAGCCGCCGCCAACGGGTCTACCGCGGCCTCTACGGAACCGCCGCCTACCAGTCCGTCTACCACGCGGGCGGTCACCTCATCGACCTCGCCCACCAGGCAGGAGTGCCCGTTGCCGCCGCGCTCCTGCTCGCGGCGCCGTTCGGGCTCATCGCCGGCCCACTCGAACTGCCCGCCCTTGTCGGACTTCTCGGGCTTGTTCTGCTCGGCGCCATCGACGTGGCCCATGCCCGGCCACCGCGCGACCTCATTGCCGGGCGCTGGCGCTTCCGGCTCGCGGTGGCGCTCCACCACCTGCTCCAGCCTCTCGTACGGGCCTCAGGACGGCGCCGGCACGGCCTCCTCGCGCGGCGCGAACTTCCCCCACCCGAGCCGCTATCCGGACCTGTACGACAGGTCGCCTGGTCGGTCTGGCTGGTGCCCCACGACCGTCCCCGCGGGCAGGTCGCGGCGGCCCTCGTCACCCGCCTTCGGCGGCTCGGGCTCCATGTCGGTCTCGCCACAGGTTGGGAGGACTACGACGCCCGGTGGGTGGCCTCGACTCTGTTCTACGGAGAGCTCGTCACGAGCGCTCATCCGATCGGCTGTGTCCAGGTGCGAATCCGGCGCCGCCTGCGGCGGACGGCGTGCAGCCTCGTTCTACTCGGCAGCCTGGCATCGGCTGCCATCCACCCGCTCCTCGTCGCCGCTCTCACTCTCGCTGTCATGATCGAGGTCGGGCGGGGTTGGTGGCGGAGTGGCAGGTCGCTCGGGGAGACGCTGTTCCAAGCCATCTCACCGAACAACCCGCCACCCGTGGACAGAAGCCCGCCCCCCTCACCGGCGCGACCCCGGGCGACTGTCCCTCGGGCGGCTGGCCGTCATGGGCGCCCGATCAGGCCACAGCACGCCAAACCGCGTGTCCCAGAGGCCACCAAGCACGGAGCCGCCGGCCCAACCTGAGCCATCGAGCGGTTTTCCGCCGTCGCATTGCGTCGGCAGCGAGAGGAGAACGGTTCGTGCACCTTCGACTGCCCGACCATCTCGTCTGCCCCTTCACGAGGCAGCCGCTGCGGTTGGAGGTGATTCGGGGCGGGAGCGACCGGGTCGACTACGGGGTGCTGTGGAGCGAGATCGCGGAGTTCCCGATTCTCAGCGGCATTCCCGTCCTTCTCCCCGACCAGGACGAGGTGGTGGAGTTGCTCTGGGACGGCGACCTCAAAGGTGCGCTCTCCAGAGCGGTGCTCGGTCCCGCTCCGATGTCGGGCGCCCGCAAGCTGGCCTCACGTCTCGGGGAGGGGCGGCTGCTCGGTCCCATCGCGCAGACCGCGGACAACTGGCTGGCCCAGCGCGATCACAGCCGTGCCGTCTCAACCATCCTCCGCTCGGGGACGGACCCGGTCACGCGCCTCATCGCGGCGGGCTTCCATGCCCAGCGCACCGAGCTCGGAGCCGTCGGCTACCGCGAGGCTTGCAACTATTTCAGATACCGCTACGGAGCTCCTCGCTATCTCGTGGGGCTGTCCTACATCGAGTGGCTGCCCATCGACGCGGGCACGGTGCTCGACCTGGGCTGTGGCGCTGGACACCTCGCGTGGCAGCTGACGCTGCGGTCGCCAGCCTCCCGTGTCATCGGACTCGACCGCGAATTCTTCCTCCTCCTCGTGGGTAAACGCTATGTCGCACCCCAGGCCGAGTTCGTGTGCGGGGACGCGGCGCAGCTACCACTTCGGGACGGCCACCTGGACGCCGTCTTCTCCTCGGACGTCTTCTCCGTCCTGCCGGACAAGTGGCGCGTACTCCGGGAGATCGAGCGGGTCCTGACCACAGACGGCTGGATGGCGCTCACCTCGCTGACGAACGCCGACTGTGACCACGAGTTCGCCGGACTGCCCCTGTCACCCGGCGGCTGGAGGCTGCTCGTCGAGCACCTCGACCATCGGCTGCTACCTGACCGGGTCGTCCTGGAATCCTATTGGGAGCGGAGGGGCGTTCCGGCGGGAAGGATCTGGGAGGACGGCGAGCTTTCGGGGGAGCCGCTGCTCTCGCTCGTGGCGACGAAGGGGTCGGGTGGTTTCCGAGACGGCCCTGAATTCTCGGGCTGGCCTCACGCTCGGGGCGCCCTGGGCGTCAATCCTCTCTACAGGGTCGCGAGCGTGATGAACGGCGCCATCGCCTACGAGCGCTTCTTCCCGTCGCGGTATCACGAGCGCGACAACCGCTTCGCCTTCGACTACCTGCCCCAGCGCTTCACGCTGTCTCGCTCGGCCATCAAGCGTGCCGAGCAGGGGGACATCGACGATTCGATGGAGGCCCTTATCGCTAGCTGTGCCGTGATCGGCTATCCGCCACGACTGCTGCAAGACCCTTGGCTTGCCGGTTCATACCACCGGCCGGAAGCCAAAGAATCGCCCACGAGGCAGCGAACAACATCGGAGTCATCGTGAGTGATTGCACGAGGCGAATGGGCAGGCACCCCCTCCCCTGCGAGCGATTCGAGTCCTGCTGTGCTCACGGCAGACGGCCGATGAAAAAGTACGTCTGCAACGTGGCTGCGGCAGCGGTTGGGACTCAGGATGATGCCCAGGACGAACTGCATCGGTACGCCATATGAAGCCAGCTGTGAGCATCGGCGTCCCCGTCTACAACGGACAGCCCTACCTTCCGGAGACGCTCGATTCGTTGCTGTCCCAGACCTTCGAGGACTTCGAGCTCATCATCGTTGACAACGGCTCAAACGACGGCACCGAAGAGATCTGTCGCCTCTACGCAGCTCGGGATCAACGCATCCGTTACCTGCGCAGCGATACGAACTGGGGCGCTTCATGGAGCCATAACGTCGTCTTCCAGCTAGCGCGGGGACGTTACTTCAAGTGGGCGGCGGCCGACGATCTCTGCGCGCCTACGTTCGTGACGAGCTGCCTGGACGTGCTCGAAGCAGAACCAGCCGTGGTGTTGGTCCTTCCTGGCGTCATCGAGATCGACGAGCAGGGCCAGGAGATCGGCCGCTGGGAGCACGGCTTGCGGGTCGATCACCCGAGCCCCCACGTACGCTTCCACGAATTCGCCTGCGTCTGGAACGACTGCCTGCACTTTTTCGGCCTCATCCGTGCCTCCGTCCTGCGCCGAACCGGTCTGGTGGGCTCCTTCATCGAATCAGACAACGTGACCCTGTCCGAACTCGCCCTCAACGGTCCCTTCCGGGACCTGGAAGAACCGCTGTTCCTGCACCGCAATCACCCGGACCAGTCGATACGCGCGATGGAGAGCCGCTACGAGCGGGCCGCCTGGTTCGACCCGCGCATGTACAAGCGCTTCCTCTTCCCCGAGTGGCGACTGGGGAGGGAGCACCTGCGCGCGGTAGGAAGGGCTCCCCTGTCCCACGCGGAGCGCCTGCGCTGCTACGGACAGATCTTTCCCTGGCTGTGGTGGCGGAAGGGGTCTCTCGTCGAAGACCTTCGTTGGGCACGCCACACCGCCGAGCCCATTCGGCCGGGTCGCTTCTCAGCCGCCGTCGAGATGGGTGGGAGCGGTCTTGGCTTGTCCAAGACCGCGGGTGGGACAAGATTCGAGGACGCATCGTGAGGATCGCGTTCGTCTCGCAGCCCTGGGACTACGGCTTTCCCCCCACAGAGTCGGTTGCGGTCGTGATCTGGGAGCTGGCCCGCAGGCTCGCTGCGGCTCCCCATGAGCATGACGTCGTCGTCTACGCGCGGACCGATCCTGAAGACGAGAGGGACGAGGTTCACGAAGGAGTGACCTACCGCTACCTGCCGATGCGCTTCCAACGGACGGTCAACCGCATTGAGGAGCTGGAGGAACGTCGTCCTGGTCTCCGGCTCTTCGCCACACCGTGGTACCACGCCGACTATGCCTTACAGGTCGCGCGGGATCTGCGTACGCACGGCTGCGACCTCGTGGTCGTGAACAACTTTTCCCAACTCCTCCCCATCATTCGTCGCTGGAATCCCGCCTCCCAGGTCTTTCTCTACATGCATTGCGATTGGCTGAGTCTGCTCGGTCCACGACGGCTTTCCCGCCGTCTCAGGCACGCCGACCTCGTCCTGGGCGTCAGCGAATCGGTGACGAACGGCACGCGCGCCTCATTGCCTGACTACGCGGATCGCTGCGTCACCCTCCACTGCGGCGTCGACACGCGGGTCTTCTCGCCGCGCAGTGGAAGGCGTGACAGCACCAGGAGGCTCCTGTCCATCGGGCGCATCTCCCCCGAGAAGGGCGTGCACGTCCTGCTCGAGGCCTTCGCGAAGATCCTCGAGCGGGTCCCCGAAGCCGAGCTCGACCTCGTGGGACAGGAGGCGGTGGTGGCGGAAGGAATGCTGGTTGCCCTGAGCCCCGACCCACGCGTGCAAGGCCTCCGCCGCTTCTACGGACGCAGCTACCTGGAGAGCGTGACGGACCAGCTCGACCCTTCCGTGCTGTCCCGAGTGAGGTTCTCGGGGTGGTTGCCCCACGAGCAGGTGGCCGACCATTGTCGCGATGCGGACGTCTACGTCAGCGCTTCCCTGTGTGAGTCCTTCGGCCTCGGAGCCGTGGAGGCCATGGCCTGCGTCCTGCCCGTCGTGGCGACGAGGGTGGGGGGCGCGATGGAAACGGTCAAGGAGGGTTCGACCGGCCTCCTGGTCGAGCCGGACGACCCTTCCGCCCTGGCCGAGGCGGTCTTGCGCCTCCTCGAGGACGATGGGCTGCGACGTGCCATGGGAGCGGCGGGCAGGCGACGCGCCCTTGAGGTGTTCTCTTGGGAGCGAGCGGCGGAGCATCTCTCGGCGCTCTACAGCCGGGGTCGCGACCAGCCGCCCCCGCAACGTCCGCGCCGCCTCCGAGGATCCCGTGAGGCCGTTGGCTCGTTGAGGGAGACATCGGGGAAGTCCCCGGCAGCACATCCAGGGACGGGCTGACGAAAGCGTGGAGGAGAAGCGCACCGCGGATCGCGTGCTCCTGCGCCGAGTGATGGCGCAGGCGCGCCCGCAATGGCCGTTCATCTTGGCCGTGATGCTGGTCGACCTGCTCGGCACGCCGCTCGCCCTGCTGCAGCCCGTTCCGCTCGCGATTGCGGTCGACAGCATCCTCGGTGAGGAGCCCTTGCCGCGGCCGCTCCAAGTGGTCCTCGGGAGCGCCAGCGCGTCGAAGTTCGCGGCGCTCGCGGCCGTGACCGCGTTCCTGCTGCTCGTCGTCCTGCTCAACCAGCTCCAGGACGCTGCCTCCGAGTTTCTCAAGACGCGGACCGGAGAGAACCTGACCCTCGACTTCCAGACGCGCCTGTTCCGCCATGCCCAGCGCCTATCACTCGCCTATCACGACGCGCGGGGGACGACGGACTCGATCTACCGCACCCAGTACGACGCCTATTCCGTCTGGCACCTCACCATCGGGGGGCTGCTGCCGTTCATCACCAACGGGTTCACGCTTGTCGCGATGATCTACGTCTCGGCGAGGATCGACTGGCAGCTGGCGCTTGTCGCCTTGATCGTCGCTCCGGCGTTGCTGGCCCTCGCGCACTGGTACCGGGCCCGCGCCCGCAACTGGTACCACGAGTCGAAGGAGTACGAGAGCGACGCCCTTGAGGTGGTTCAGGAGGTCCTCACCGCATTGAGGGTGGTCAAGGCCTTCGGCCGCGAGGATGCCGAGGAACAGCGCTTCCGGCGACGCGCCGGTCAGAGCATGCGCACCCGTATACGCCTCGCCGTCGCCGAGTCCGCGTTCGGCTCCGTCATCAGCCTCACCACGGCTGTCGGCACGGCGCTGGTCTTGTTCGTGGGTGTACGCAACGTCGAGGCGGGCGTCCTGACCCTGGGCAGCCTTCTGCTCATCCTCTCCTACCTCATCCAGCTCTACAGCCCCCTCGAGCAGCTCAGCTGGGAGATCGGAGACCTGCAGTCCTCGCTGGCGAGCGCCGAACGCGCCTTCGAGCTGCTCGACCAGGAGCCAGACGTCCCCGAGCACCCCGACGCGCGCACCTTGGAGCGGGCGAACGGCAGGTTGGAGTTCCGGGAGGTGACGTTCTCCTACGACGGGGAGCACGAGGTACTTCGCAACATCTCTTTCCTGCTGGAGCCGGGCACCAAGCTCGGAATCGCTGGTCGAACCGGGGCGGGCAAGACCACCCTCGTCAACCTGGCAGCCCGCTTCTACGACCCTGTGTCTGGCGCCATCCTGCTCGACGACGTCGACCTGCGCGACTACCGCCTGGCCGACCTGCGCAACCAGTTCGGCATCGTGCTCCAAGAACCCGTCCTGTTTTCGGCCACGATTGCGGAGAACATCGGGTACGCCCGCCCCGAGGCCTCCTCCGAGGAGATCGCCGCGGCTGCCAGGGCGGCCAACGCTCACGACTTCATCGTCGCCCTACCCGAGGGCTACGACACGGAGGTCGGCGAGCGAGGGATGCGGCTGTCCGGAGGCGAACGCCAGCGCATCTCGCTCGCCCGGGCCTTTCTCAAGGATGCCCCGATTCTCATCCTCGACGAGCCCACGAGTGCAGTCGACCTGCGCACCGAGGCGCTCATAATGGAGGCCATGGAGCGGCTCATGAGTGGCCGCACCGTGCTCATGATCGCGCACCGGCTCAGCACGCTGGAGAACTGCGACGCACGGATCGTGCTCGAAGAGGGACAGATCACCTCCGCCACAGGAGCGATCCGAAGCACACTCGGCTCGCCCGCCCCCGCCTCCGATGGTTCCGAGGAGTCAGCGCCGGCGGGCGATGACCGCGTCACATCCGTAGACGCTGCCCCTCCCCTTCACGCCCCGGGTGGGAGTGCGGAGGAGTTCTCCTGGAGTGGCAGCGGGCTCGGCTCGACCGAGACCGTCACAAGTGGCGGCGCGGACCCGGACCGAGGCGGGAGGGGTACGCAACCCGTGGGAACAGCGGTCAACGGGCGCGAGAGCGCCCTCATCGCGGCGCTGTCCGACCACGCTGCCCGCCTCCCCTCGTTTGCCGCCTCGACGGCTCCACACGACCCGCTCGACGTTGCAGCCCCCGCCATCTTCGAGGAGCACCCGGCGTTTCAGGCGTGGCTGCGCCTCGGTGGCGGTGGTGAGGCTCCCAGCCTGATCGAGCCGCTCTGGGACGGCACGAGCGGCCACTCGTCGGGCTTCCGGCTTCACGGGCTGGGTGTGGCCGGGGCGCCGATCATCGCGAAGGTCACCGCCGGAGAGCAGCTGCGCGTCGAACGGCTCATATACGAGGAGGTTCTGCCTCGGCTGGCGGTCCCCGCGGCCCAGTACCTGGGTGTCACTCCCGGTGACGACGGCGAGCGCTGGCTTTTCCTGGCCGCCCCGACCGGGGACGCATTCGATGCCAGTTCCCCTGTCCACCGTGTCATCGCCATGGACTGGTTCGCACTGCTGCATACCCGCAGCTCCCAGCTGGACCTGCGGGGGCTGCTTCCCGATCGCGTTCCGGCCTACTACCTGAACCAGTTGCGCCTCACCCGGCAGCGGCTCCGCGGCGCCTTCGAAGCCCCGGACCTGCCGCTCAGGGAGCGGGTGGTCCTACGGGCCGTCAGCGATCGTTACGACATGCTGGAGTGGAACTGGGAACACCTTGCGCGCTGCACGGAAGGTGTCCCCTTCTCACTCGTGCACGGGAGGGTGGGAGCGGCTACGGCTTCCGTGCGTCCGGGTGACCCGAGCCTTCCTTTCCTCCTACTCGACTGGGAGATGGCGGGCTGGGGTCCCCCGGTCGCTGACCTGCAGCCCCTGGCGCTGGGCCGCTACTCAGACCGTGTGCGTGCCGCTTGGACGGGTGTGAGCCGTAGGAAGCTGTCCGCGGCCGCGCTCGCCGGGAGCGTCTTTCGGCTGCTGGACCTCCTGGAGTTTCAGACACGACAGCCCGACTGGCTCCGGGCCGAGCAGACCGTGGAGAAGCTCGCTGAGCATGACCGTCAGCTCCGGCGCGTCTGCCTGCTCATCGGCCTGCCCCAGGTTCAAGTTGGAGGCGAGGGGGCCGTGTGAGGGTGGCCCTCGTCTCCCAGGAGTACCCTCCCGAGACTGCGCATGGGGGAATCGCCTCCCAGACGTACCTGAAGGCGCACGGCCTCGCGGAGCTGGGTCACGAGGTGCTCGTCATATCGCACAGCACCGATGGCGAACGCCACACTTTCCACGACCGTGACGTCGCCGTGACGCGGATACCCGGAGCGCCCCCGGGCCTCCGCACCCACACGGAGGTCGCGCGCTGGCTCGCCTACAGCCACCAGGTCGCGGCGGAGCTGGCGACGGTGCACGCGTGCACACCCTTCGATCTCGTCGACTTCCCGGAGTTCGGTGCCGAGGGTTTCGTCCACCTGCTGAACCGGACGGCCTGGCATGGGGTACCAACGCTGGTCCAACTTCACGGCCCGCTGGTCATGCTGGCCCACGTCCTGGGCTGGCCCGAACGGCAGTCGGAGCTCTACCACGTGGGGACCTTCATGGAGGCCACCTGTTTGCGCCTGGCTGACGCCGTCTACTCGTCGAGCAGATGCAGTGCTGACTGGTGCGTCGAGTACTACGGGTTGGAGAAGGTGGTTCCCGTGCTGCACATGGGCGTGGACACGGACTTGTTCGCCCCCCGTCCCGCTGAGCGCGATGACCGGCCGACGATCCTGTTCGTAGGCAGGATCGCCCCGAGCAAGGGAGTCGAGGTGCTCCTGGGGGCCTCCCTCGCGCTGGCGAGGCAGCTACCAGACCTGCGCCTGCGGCTCGTCGGATTCGGTGAACCTCGATTCCTGGAGTTGCTGCGAGACCGTGCGCGGGAGGCCGGTTTTCCCCGTCTCCTGGAGCTGGTGGGTCCTCTGCCTACTGCGAGTCTCCCCGAGGAGTTCTGTCGAGCCGACGTGTTCGCCGCTCCCTCCCTCTACGAGGGAGGGCCGGGACTCGTGTACCTCGAGGCGATGGCGTGTGGGCTGCCGGTCATCGCCTGCGAGGGCAGCGGGGCAGCCGAGGTCGTATGGCACGACGAGAACGGAAGGCTCGTGCCACCTGGGGACGTGGCGTCCCTCGAGCGTTGTCTGCGTTCCTTGTTCGAGGACGACGAGGAGCGCCGCGCATTGGGCTACCGGGCGCGCGGCTACGTCCTGCGCGAAGCGGACACGCGACTTGCCGTGCGGCGGCTGGCGTCGCTGTATCAGGAAGTCCTCGCCGGAGAACGGCGACGCCTGACGCACGCAGCTGGTGCTCGGGAAGACGCCGAAGAGGAGGCGGTGTAAATGAGGAAGGTCCTGCTCGTGAGTCCTCACCCGGATGACGAGTCGATCGGGTGCGGTGGCACGCTCCGTCGGCACGTCCTGGCTGGGGACGACGTGCGTGTGATCTTTCTCACGTCCGGCGAATGGGGCGGCTGGGCCGAATCGCCCGAAGAGTTGGCTCGTAGGCGGGAGCAGGAGGCCGCGTCCGCAGCCGCGATCCTGGGCGTCTCCCAACTCGAGTTCTGGCGCGAGCCGGACGGGATGCTGCGGGCGACGGAGCCTCTCGTGGCCCGCCTGGCGGATCTCATGGCCAGCTGGGATCCGATGATCGTCTATGTGCCGCACCCCCACGAGGACAGCCCCGACCACCAGGCTGCGGCGCGTGTCGTCAGGCGCGCCCGGAGGCGCCTCGATGGTGCCGCCCCCACCTGCTTCTTCTTCGAGATCTGGACGCCGATACGCCGATTCGATCAGATCGTCGATATCACCGAGGTGCTGGAGACGAAACTCGACGCGATCCGAGCCCATACAAGCCAATGCGAGTTGATGCGCTTCGACGACGCCGCACTCGGTCTGGCCCGCTACCGCGGCGAGATGCACTCCTGGCCGGGCGGCGACTACGCGGAGGTCTTCTCCGTCGAGGGGGACAACCTGGAACTGTTCGAACGCGAGGAGCAGGACGAGTGACGCCAGGAGGGGCGGGGGTTGCCCTCGTCACGGGACGGTCAGGCGAGGGCGCGTTCGAGCAGCCCCGCTACCACTTTGCGCGCGTCGAAGTGCTCTTCCACGAGCTGGCGCGCAAGTCGGGCGTGATGATCGTAGTCGGCCTCCACGGTCGCGAGGGCCCGCACCGCCTCGTGGGGACTGTGGAAGCGGAACAGGCCGCTCGCGTCCGGCAGGATCCCGCTGGGCCCGGTGTGCTGCACGATCGCCGGTTTCCCGCTGGCCAGGTAGCAGAGCGTGCGGTCGCTGATCCAGGCGTTGCGAAGCCGCATGCAGGAGGGCTTGGCGCAGCTGAACTCTCCCCGCGACGCCTGGATGTATGCGCGATAGTCGCTTGGGGTGGAGGCGACTCGCCGTCCCTCGCGCACGCTCCAGCCCCGTTGCTCCAGCATGCGGCGCTCATCCTCCTCGTCCTGCGCAAGGTCGAGTGCGAGCTCGAGACGGGCCGTCGTATGTGTGGGGAGGTCGAGGTAGTCCCGGAAGCTCTCGCGCTTGCTGTTGTCGAACGCCACCTCCTCCACGACCAGCCACTCGTCCCACCAATGACACACGGTGGTGTAGGCGGCATCTGGACCCGCACGGGCGAGGGGCCATTGGTCGAGGATGACGGGGGGAGGCGTGTAGTGCCACTCCAGACCGCAGTCGGGGAAGGCAGCCGCCGGAGTCCCGACGGTCTCCCCGATCGAGAAGTTGATGTCGTGTGGTGCCACGACGAGCTCACCCCTGCTCATCCACACCTGCAGCAGGCCAGGATCGATGTCGACCAGTGCGGTACGGCGCAGGTTCAGCCCCTGCCGCAGCCTCTCCAACTCGACGGGGGTCGTGTAGCCGATGTCCAGGAGCAGATCAACGGGGTCCCACGTCGGCGGGACGAGCCACTCATCCCGACCTTCGTCTCCCCCGGCGCGCCGCACCGCCATGCTTGGAGCCAGCCCGTAGGGAGACAGCCGGTCCCGCAACGACCGGAGCCTGCTTTCGGTCTCTCCCGGCCTGTCGTCCGCGTAGGCGAACTCGACCCAGATGAGCTGGCAACCGAGGGAGCGCAGCCCCAGCGCCCAGTTGAGGTAGACCCAGAAGTGACCACCTCCCTCGGGATAATCCAATGTGTTCGCGCGCAGGGCGACAGTTGTCGTCATACCCGCCTGTTTACCAAATCTTGCTCTCTCGGGAGTGGGACGGGGACAAAAATGCGCGAGCGTTTCTCAGTCCGGAACGGCGAAAGAGGACATCTCGGTTTCGCGTGGTCACCTCCCCGAACCCGCTGGCACGACTGTCCCGATAGCACTGCAGTGACCAGTGGCGCCGGGAGGCCCACAACAGGTGTCAGCCGGCAGCCGGGACGACCCAAACCCCGGAGCATGGCATGACCGGACGGTTGCGTCTCGTGGTGCTTGGAATGATGGGGCGTTCCCCTTTTGGCGGCCAGACCTGGCTCTATTTGAACTGGATTCAGGCCTTGCGGGCGTCGGGACACGACGTCTATTACGTCGAAGACGACACGGTCTGGCCGTACGACCCTGTAACCAACCAGATAACCGACGATTGTGCCTATGCGGTGGGCCACATCGCCCGCTGTATGGAGCACATCGGCATGCCGAACCGCTGGGCCTTCCGCTTCGCCAACCGCAAGGACGCCTGCTGGGGTATGAGCGACGGGCAGCTGAACAGGCTGTACGCCAGCAGCGATGCCCTGTTGAACATCGGTGGCGCCACCGCCCTGCGCGACGAGCACGCCAGGGCGAAGCTGCGCGTCTACGTGGAGACCGATCCGGTGACAGTCGAACTGCGTCTCGCCGCTGGCGATCAGGTCGACGACTGGGTTCTCACGGACCATGACGTCTTCGCCACCTACGCGGAGAACTACGGCGCGCCCGACTGTGGCGTACCCCTACTGGGAATCGACTTTCTCAAGACCCGCCAGCCGATCGATCTGGACCTGTGGCCTCCCGTCTTCACGCCGGACGCGGACCGCTTCACCACGATCGGTAACTACCGTCAGACAGGGAAGGACGTCCTCTTCCAGGGTGACATCTATTCGTGGAGCAAGCACCTCCAGTGGGAGCGCATCTCCGACCTCCCGGCACGAACCCGGCAGCGGTTCGAGCTGGCCCTTTACGCGGAGGACCCACAGGACGTGCGGCACCTGCGTTCCAAGGGTTGGGAGGTGCGGTCACCGCTGCAGTTCTCCCTCGATGTCTTCGGCGCCTACCCGCAATACATCCGCGACTCCCGCGCGGAGCTGACCGTCGCGAAGGATCAGAACGTGCGGCTGCGCAGTGGTTGGTTCAGCGAGCGTGACGTGTGTTACCTCGCGTCGGGAAAGCCGGTCGTGGCGCAGGAGACGGGCTTCAGCAATATCATTCCGACCGGGGAAGGCCTGTTCCCGTTCACGAACAGCGACGAAGCCCTGGAAGCCGTCAGCCGCATAAACGACGATTACGCCAGGCAGTGCAAGGGCGCTCGAGCCCTGGCCGAGGAGTACTTCGACGGGCGGAAGATCGCCGCACGGTTGCTCGAGGACATCGGACTGACCTGACATGGGCCCACCAGCCGTCGCTGTCAGGCGTCCTAGCTAGGGACCTGCATGGGAAAGCATCTCATCGTCAATGCGGACGACTTCGGAGCCTCCCGAGGAGTCAACCGGGGAATCATCGAGGCGCACACGAACGGGATCGTCACAAGCGCCAGCATGATGGTAACCGGACGGGCCGTGAAGGAGGCCGTCTCGCTCAGCCGGGAGCATCCGACCCTCTCCGTCGGGCTCCACTGGGACGTCTGGGGCGAGGATGAGCGGGAGTTCGACATCCACGACGTGCCCGCGGTCCGGGTTGAATTCCAGCGCCAGCTCGACGAGTTCCAGCGGCTCATGGGCGGGCTGCCTACCCACATCGATACCCATCGTCACGCCCACTTCTTCGAGCACCTGACGCCGGTGTTCGAGGAGCTCGTGGCCCCGCTCGACCGGCCTTTGCGCGGAAGCTCGAAGGTGCGCTTCGTGGGAGGCTTCTACGCCCACTGGGAGTGGTTGGACGACGACCTCGAGCCGGTCATCGACCATGACCTCGAGCACGTGAGTGTGGCGTACCTCGAGAAGCTGCTACGCGACGAGATCGGTGAGGGCTGGACCGAGCTGTCGTGCCATCCAGGCTACGTGACGGACGACTACCGGGCGGTGTATCTGTCGGAGCGAGAAGCCGAGCTGACCACCTTGACCCATCCGAGGGCCAAGGAGGTGCTTGATGAGCTCGGCATCCAGCTCGTCAGCTACCACGACTTACTGGACGCCTCCTCCGCATCCTGACCGAGGAGAGTTGCTGCGCGGAGCGGTAGTCACGCGCCCAGGTCGTAGATCAGCACGCGATCGTTCTGCAGGCGACAGGGGAAGCTCTGCCGGCAGTAGGCGACGAAATCCGCGTAGCACTCCAACCACCAGAACGCTGGCCAGGCGAAGACCAGATAGCGCGCCCCTTGCTCCCTCAGGCGCTCCAACTCGCCGACCGCTTCAGCGTCGTCGGCTGGCGGACCCCACGAGACGCCGCAGCGCTCCGGGAAGGGGAAGCGCGGGCGGCCGAAGATCACGTCATCGGTACCCCACGCATCATCATCGATGAGAATCAAGGCTTCCCCCGGAGGCGCGATCGCGAAGATCTCGTCGAGGGACTCCTGGATCCTCGGCCACCAGGCGCGGCCGCGCCACACGCTCGTTTCGAAGGGCAGGCCGGCCCGCTGATAGTGGCGGGCCAGGAAAGCTGCCTGCTGCTCGAAATCTGACAGTCCCATCGCGAGTTTCTCCGCGAATCCGGCGCGCGAGTCGTAGGCGTTTGATCCGTGACGGCGGTAGAGGGCCTGAGGTACCTGCAGACGACGCAGGACGCCGAACGCAGGTGCCAGACCGAAGAGGTATGCGTCCGCGTACAGTCGGTAGGGGGTCTCGGGCATGGGCAGTACGGCCCGTAGGAAGTTCCTGGAGTACGCGTTTCCGGAGGTGGGCGGACTGGGCCAGGTCAGCTCGTTCATGGGCCCGTATCTGCGCACGGTTTCACGGAAGTCACCTTCCGGCAGATCGGGATCGAGGATCTCATCGGTGTCTTTGCCTGTGGCGTCGATGATGTGAAGTGGCCAATGGACCTTGACCACCTCTGACTCTCGGAAGAGCGCCACAGCCTCTTCGACCAACCGCGGCAGGAAGGCGTCGTCGGCATCGAGGAAGAAGACAACGTCACCCAGGCTCACCTCGAAGCCAGCGTTGAAGGCCGATGCCTGGCCGCCGTTCTCCTTGAGGACCACCTGAACGTCGTTCTCGTAGCGCCGCAAAACTTCCCGCGAGCTGTCGCTCGAGCCGTCGTCGACGACGATCACCTCTCGCGCCGAGTACGTCTGATTCAACGCGCTATCTATGGCCTCTTCGAGGTAGGCAGCGTAGTTGTAGTTGTTGATGATGATGCTCGCTTGAAGCTGTGGCATGGTGGCAGGATATCTGCCCGCAGAATGGGTACGTCGGGCTTCAGTAACGGATGCGACGCCGATCCCAACACGAGCGGTGGAGGCGGCGCGATATTCCCGACGGCGCTCCATATGCGGCCGCCTGGGAGGAGTCGATTGGGGTCACCCGCCATAGTCGTCGCGCAGCTGACCGGGCCGGGTTCGATCAACCGCACAGACGAGCGCTGGAACGTTCATGGCACTGATCTCGGTCACCTGTTCGAGCACGAGGGTCAGCTCGTCATGGTGTTCGGCGACACCTTCGGGCCCGACAAGCGCGACTGGCGCAGCAGTGCGCTTGCGCGACTGTCACAGGCGACCCAGGAGGGCCTCCTCATAGGGAGCATGGTGACCGATGAGCGGGGATGGGCTCGGGAGATCCTCCCCTCCAGGAAGGTCGACCGCGTCGAGCACACGGTTATCCCTACGAACGGTGTCTCGGCCGGCCCGCGCATGTTCCTCCATGCCATGTCTGTGCGGACCTGGGGCACTCCGGGCCGTTGGGAGTGCAACCACGCCCTGCTCGCCTACTCGGACAATGGGGGGGAGCGGTGGGACATGTCTCGGGGCCCACGCTGGGGTGGGGACTCGAACTTCGTCCAGGTGGCCTTCGTGCCGCAGGATGACGAGCACGTCTTCGTGTTCGGCATCCCGGCTGGTCGCTTCGGCGGTGTCCAGTTGGCGCGTGTGCCCGGCCCTCAGCTACTCGACGTCGACGCCTACCGCTACTGGGACGGCTCGCGTTGGCAAGGGGATGCGCGGCGGGCGGAGACGATCGTGCCTGCCCCGGTCGGAGAGCTGTCCGTCCGCTGGAACGACGCGCTCGGCGCCTGGCTCATGGCCTACCTCGATGAGCACCGCGCCGCGATCGTGTTCCGTGCCGCCCCTTCTCTGACGGGACCCTGGGGACGTGCCCGCGTCGTCGCCGAGGCCACCGACTACCCGCAGCTCTACGCTCCGTACTTCGTGCCGGGCCTGTCGGAGGGACATGACGTGCACTTCACCATGTCGATGTTCGGCCCCTACAACGTCTTCCTCATGCGGGTCAGCCTCCCGCAGTCGGGCCTGTGACCGGACGCAAGCTACGTCGCTGAGGACGACAGCGCCGCCTGCCTACGCTCCACCAGTCCCGAAGGCGGAAGCGGGGACTGTCGCGGTTGGGCGCCCAGCGGAAGAATGACCGGGCGACCTTCCGCGTCGAGCACGTTGATGTACGTCCGTCGGCCCAGAGTGGGCGGCCGGAACACGAGGGTGGCTCCCTTGGGGACAGTCGCGATGATGATCGAGGGTCCGCCCTGGTGGGTGACGCGGGTGAGCGGTATGCCCTCTGGCATACGGTTGGCGATCCACAGGTCCGTGATGAGCAGCCGGTCGACCTCAGGGCCGAGCTGCAGGACGTCCTGGCGCTTCACGTACCAGGGAACCTCGTAGGTGCCGTCACTGAAGAGCACTCCGAGCTGCCCCATGCGGTACCCGATGCCACGAACGTGGTAGTCGGGCAGGTAGTAGGCGAGGTGGCGGAAGGTCCCGGAGCCACCCATGTAGGTCAGGACCTCGGCTTGGTCCGGGCCGTACTCGTGTATGAGGTCTAAGAGCTTGCTCCAATGATCGTCGTTGGCCGGGAGGTCGAATTCTCGCGTGGGCGGGTCCTCCGCCAACACGCTGGCCACAGAGCGGAGCAGCGGACGGTGGTCCCTCATCATCAAGGAGTAGACGCCGCGGGAGAACCACACGAAGCCGATGAGGTTCGCGCCGACGATCAGCCCGAGCGCCCCGAGCGTGGTGAACGCCACGAGACGGCGGGAAAGAGGGGTCGACTGCGTGCGCCGGGCGGCCCGGACGCGGGCGACTTCGCCGAGCACCCGGCCCGCCCAGATGAAGAAGACCGGCAATACGAGCAGCAGGTAGCCGAACTGACCGGTGTGCAGCAGCAAGTAGGCGAGCAGTGCCGGCAGGGCCCAGGCGTAGAAGAAGCGGCGGTCGTCACGGTCGAAGCATGCGAGCGGCCGAATGCGGTATGTGACGGCGAGGGCCACGACGACGAGTCCGACGCTCGTGCCGAGCACGAGCCCTGACGTCACCATGCGGATGTTGTAGTCGAGGGCCTCAGCGTTGAACGTGAGCCCATAAAACGTGGTCTTGCTGCTCACGTACTCGGCGAGCGTGCGGGACTGCTCGACATAGATGTCCCAGCCGCCCGCCAGCCCGATCAGCGGCACCACCCACGACGCGGTGAGGACGGTGAGGACCGCCGTGCCTTTGAAGCGGTCACGCCAGGCGAAGGGCCAGGCGGCGTAGAGCCAGAGGGGCAGGAGCAGGACCATGTCGCTCTGCCGCAGTGCTCCGAGGGCTGCGAGCAGCACGGCACCGCCGAACAGACAGAGTCGGTTGCCATCCCGGCGCGCCCGATGGCATAGCCAGGCGTAGGGAACGATGACGGCGGCCGCGACGATGTACGTGAGCGCCACCGCGCTGTAGTAGAGGACGAGCGGGGATGTCCCGAACAGGACGGCGGCAACGAGCGCGTGACGTGAGGCGGTGAAACGGCGCACGAGGAGATAGAGGGCGGCGGTTGCGAAGCTGCCACCGACGGCGCTGAGGAGGGTAAGGGCCGCGCTCGCCTCCCCGGTCAGATAGCTCAGCAGTCGCCCGACCGCTATGTAGCCGATGTAGCCGGGGGGATGGGGCTGGTGATGCACGAGGTCGAAATCACGCACGCCGAGCGCGTAGTTCACCGAGTCCCAGTTGGTGAGGTAGCGGCCACGGAGCGGGAGGTGGAGGGCGAGCGAGAGCAGGAGCAGCACCCCGGCCAGGAGCCAGTCACGCCTTGACTCGGGCAAGGCTGACCACGCCTGCTGCAGACGACGCCACGGATTCGGGGCGACGCTGACGTCCTTACGGGTGCCCTCGTACGTACGCACGCGCTCTCAGCCCCACTCGTGAGGCGACGGTCTCGTCCTGGTGATGGGAAGCGGACCGCGACCCGGCCGTCCCTGACAGGAATAGTACCACGACAGTGATAGTAGCCCGGCCCAGCCTGTCTGGGTGACCGAGGGGTGTCTGCGTGTCAGTGCCACGGGCCTCCTCCACTGTCCATCGGTACGAGTCGAACGGAGGCTTGGCTATCCACCCGTAACACCGCCGAGACAGCCCAGCGCCCGTGAGGGCAAGATCTGCGCCGTGAAGGCTTCGACGAGGGTGGGCTCCCGG
>JBHELG010000017.1:0-39582 GCA_046263195.1 Nitriliruptorales bacterium
CTCTCGTGTCGGTGAGCCGTGACCTGTTCCTCCGCACGGGCGGCCTCCTGGTCGGACTCCTCGCTGTCACCTCGGCAGCAGCTCGCGCTGGAGCGGTCACGCTCGCCGCGCACCAGGTGCTCTGGCAGGTCTGGATCACCGTCACACTGCTCATGGACGGCTTTGCGATCGCTGCCCAGGCGATGGTGGGCACCGCTCTGGGCACGGGAGATGTCGCTGAGGCGCGCGCCACCGCGAGGGCGACCGGAGCCTGGGGGATCGGCGGGGGCATCGCCGTGGCAGCCGCGCTGCTGCTCCTCCATGACCTGGTGCCACGACTGCTGACCAACGAGCCGGACGTGCTCGCAGCCGTTGCGAGCGCGTGGTGGCTCGCCGTAGGAGGTCACGTCCTGAACGGCTGGCTGTTCGTCCTCGACGGAGTCTTCATGGGTGCCGGCGACTTCGCCTACCTCAGGACCTGGACCCTGGTAGCCGCCGTGGCCGGTGGCGGCCTCGCCCAGCTCTCGACCAGCCTCTTCGATTGGGGTCTTCTCGGCCTGTGGATCGCGATCGAACTCATGATGATCGTCCGGCTGCTTGCACTCCTCGTGCGCCTGCGTGGACAGGCCTGGGCCCGGGTGGGCTCCGTACTCCCGCGCTGAGACGTCAGCCGCTGTGTTCGTCGTGCGCCGCGAACCGACAGCGCCTCCTCATCCCGTCTATGCTGCCCGCCCGTTTGGGGCGTAAGGAGGTCACCATGTCACGACGTCGTCGGAGCCGTCGTTGGATCCCGGCGCTGGCGGTCGCCGGCCTGCTCCTGGCGGGCTGTGGCGGCGCTGGGGGCGGCGGAGCGCAGTCACGGGTGAAGACCGTGAAGATCGGCCTGATCGCACCACTCACCGGGGACCTATCCGCCATTGGAGCGGGCATTCGCAACGGCGTCGATCTCGCCATACGCCAGGCCAACGAGAGTGGTCGGATTCCTGGTTGGGAGATCGTCCTCGACGCGCAGGACGATGCCGCCAAGCCTGACATCGGCGCGCAGGCGGCCACGAAGCTCGCCTCGGATCGACAGGTAGCCGGGGTCGTGGGGACGTACAACTCGAGCGTCGCCCAGCAGGTGCAGCCCATCCTCGACCGGGCGAACATCGTCATGATCTCGCCCGGGAACACGAACCCCACGCTCACGCAGGGCGACGACCGGGCGAATCCTCGCCGCCCCTACAAGACATACTTCCGGGTAGTTACGACGGACCTTGTGCAGGGGCCGTTCGCCGCGAATTACGCCTCCCGCGACCTCGGCGCCAGAACCGTCGCCGTCATCCACGACAAGAAGACCTACGGGCAGGGGATCGCGAACGAGTTCGGGGCGCAGTTCGAGCGGAATGGTGGCCGGGTTCTCACCACCGAGACCATCAACCCCGGTGACAAGGACTTCTCGGCGGTCCTGTCGAAGATCAAGAGCCTGAACCCTCAGGTCATCTTCTACGGCGGTGAGTACCCGGAAGGCTCGCTCATCTCGAGTCAGGCCGACCAGCAGGGCATCACCGCGCCCGTCATGGGCGGAGACGGGATCTACGACCCGACCTACATCGCGACGGCCGGGCCTGCCGCAGAAGGCGACCTTGCGACTTCGATCGGTGCCCCGGTCAGAGACCTCCCCTCCGCCCAGGAATTCGTGAGAGCCTACGAAGAGGCGGGCTACCCCGATCCCTTCGGCGGGTTCGGGCCGTATGCGTACGACGCCGCGAACGTCATCATCGACGCGCTCGCCAAGGTCCTACCCGATGCCGACTCCATCACCGAGGGCACGCGACAGCAGGTGGTCGACGCTGTGGCTCAGACGAACCTCGCCGGGGTCACTGGGCCGGTGCGCTTCGACGAGTTCGGCGACACGACCACCAAAGTCATCACCGTCTACCGCGTCTCCGGGGGAGCCTGGCAGCCGGTGAAGACCGGTGAGTTGACCTAGTCCGCAGTCGCGAGCAATAACGAGAAGCACGATCGCCGTTCGAGGCTCCCGGAAGAGGCGATGACGCAGTTCCTGCAGCAGCTCGTGAACGGCACCGTGCTCGGTGCGACGTACGCCCTCATCGCGCTCGGCTACACGATGGTGTACGGCATCATCCAGCTCATCAACTTCGCCCACGGCGAGGTGTTCATGGTCGGAGCATTCGCGGGCCTCGCCGCCTACCGCTACCTCCTGCCGGAACAGGGCACGTCGAACCTGCTGCTCGTCCTCCCACTCGTCATGCTCGCCGCGATCGTCGCCTCCGTGCTGGCCGCGGTACTCATGGAACGTTTCGCGTACCGGCCGCTCCGCAACGCCCCGCGCCTGGCACCGCTCATCACCGCGATCGGTGTCTCGATCTTTCTCCAGGAGGTCGTCCGCCTCTTCTACCCGGGCGGACGTCGGGCGCAACCCTTTCCTCAGCTCATCACCGGACCGAACCTCGAGGTCGGCGGGGTCGTCGTAGCCCGGGTCTCGGTGTTCCTCGTTGTCGTCGCCCTCGTCCTCATGGTCGCCCTCCAGGCGTTCGTGCGTCGCAGCCGCACCGGCAAGGCCATGCGGGCAACCGCCCAGGACCCCGATACAGCCCGGCTCATGGGAATCGACACCGATCGCATCGTGCTCGTCTCCTTCGTGCTCGGAGCCGTGCTGGCCGCAGTCGCGGGCGTGCTTCACGGCATGCGCTTCAGCCAGATCGACTTCCGCATCGGCTTCATCGGCGGTTTGAAGGCGTTCACGGCGGCAGTGCTCGGGGGGATAGGCAACATCGCCGGAGCGGTCTACGGCGGTTTCCTGCTCGGAGTCGTCGAAGCGCTCGCAACCCAGTACGTGCCGAGCGGTTCCTCCTGGAAGGACGTGTGGGCCTTCGTCGTCCTCATCGCCGTGCTCGTGTTCCGCCCCACCGGCCTGCTCGGCGAGCGGGTGAGGGCACGAGCGTGAAGGGAGACCGCAGGAGCGGGGTCGGAGCCTGGAGAGGTGCGACATCCGCGATGGAGGCGGGAGGTGTGCTCGCGTCGCTGCGGGGAACGGTGGGACCGCGACGGAGGGCTGCCGTCTTGGCCGGAGCAGCGGCCACAGTGCTTGGAAGCCTCGCCCCTTGGACAGTCTTCGACGGGGGGACCTTGGGGAGCACGGCTCCGGCCGGGACCCCCGGCGGTGTTCGCCTCTATGTGCTGTTGCTGACGGCCGGCACGCTCGTCGCCCTCACCGAGACGGCCGGCCGTCGCCGCGCCGGCCTGGCAGCCGCCGGCGGCATCGTATGCGTCGCCGCCGGCGCACCCGCCGCCGCAGCGGCCGTGGGAGACGGGGCCGGTTGGGGAGCCGGCTTGGCCCTGGCAGGTGGACTGGTCCTGCTCGCCGCTGCCGCCTCCCTGCCCGACGATCGGTCCCCGCCTGAGCTCCGCCCCATGGCGACGTGGGTCGAAGTCTCCGCCCTCGCCGCCGTCGCCCTGGGCTCGCTTGCAGCGGTCACGATCGGCCTGCGTATCGAAGAGGCTGGACTGTTCACCGCCTACCTCGTGTTCCTGGCGGCCATCTGGGCTTGGCTGCGTGCCCTCGGCGTCCTGGAAGGTCTGCGTGGGCTGTACGAGCGGCGTCGAGGCCCCACAATCGCTCTCGCCGCTTTCACTGCCGCCCTCTTCCCTTTCACCCAGGGGGGCAACGCCTACTGGATCCGTGTCCTCGCGTCGGTCGGAGTGTTCGCGGTCGCAGCCATCGGACTCAACGTGGTCGTCGGACTCGCCGGGCTACTCGACCTCGGCTACGTCGCGTTCTTCGGAGTCGGCGCCTATGTGGGCGCACTCTTCGCTGACGCGGCCCTCACCACGCTGCACGTCCACCTACCGTTCCTGCTCGTCGTCGTGCTGGGAGCCTTGATCGCGGCGGTGTTCGGCGTGGCCATAGGTGCTCCGACCCTGCGGCTGCGGGGCGACTACCTGGCCATAGTGACCCTCGGGTTCGGCGAGATCTTCCGCATCTCGGCGTTCAACCTCGACGGGCTCACCCGTGGTCCAAATGGCATCTCCGGGGTACCAGACCTTGCCGTGGGCGGCTTCAATTTCGGGGAGACACACACGCTTCTCGGTATCGAACTGCCCAGCTTCGCGAACTACTACGCGGTCGAGTTGCTTCTGCTGGCCGTGGTCGCCACGGGGTTCCTTCGCCTCAACGACAGCCGCATCGGCCGCGCCTGGATTGCGATCCGGGAAGACGAGACCGCAGCCGCGGCCATGGGGATCGACACGACCCGCCTGAAGCTGCTGGCATTCGGGATCGGTGCGTTCATGGCCGGGGCCGCTGGAACCGTGAACAGTCACGTGACCAGCCAGGTCTCACCGGACTCCTACACGTTCCTCGAGTCCATCCTGCTGCTCGCCGCCGTCGTGCTCGGAGGAATGGGCACCGTCGGGGGCGCACTGCTCGGTTCGGTTGCACTCTTCGTCATCCCCGAGAAGCTCAGGAGCTTTGCCGACGCCCGTCTGCTCCTGTTCGGAGCCGCGCTCGTGCTCATGATGCGCTTCCGGCCGGAGGGGATCGTCCCGAGTCGCCGTCGCGCGCGGGAACTGCGGGATGTTGAGGAGGCTCCGCGGCCGACGCCGGGGGCGGTCGGGGCGCCACCTGGGGCGCCGGTGGCCCGTACGTGAGCCGGGAAGCCGCCGCAGGCGGCGGGGGGGAGGACCAGAGTCGGCCGGTCGACGGTCGCAAGCCCCTGCTCGAGGCACGCGATGTGCGCAAGCGATACGGGGGACTCGTCGCTCTCGACGGTCTCGACTTCTATATCCATCCTGAGGAGGTTGTCGGACTCATCGGGCCAAACGGGGCGGGCAAGACCACCTTCTTCGATTGCCTGACTGGAATGCAGTCCCGAACCTCAGGGAAGGTGTCGTTTCGAGGTGCGCCTCTGCCTCGGCGGCCCCACCAGATCGTCGCCAGCGGGCTTGCCCGCACCTTCCAGAACATTCGGCTGTTCCCCAATATGACCGCCTTGGAGAACGTGCTTGTCGGTCGCCATTGCCGCACCAGGGAGGGAATCGTAACCGCACTCCTTCGCAGTGCCCGCTTCCGACGGGAGGAGCAGGCGGCGACTGAACGGGCCCGCGAGCTGCTCGGGTTCGTGGGGCTGCGCCCGGCCGGCGCCGAGCTCGCCAGGAACCTGCCGTACGGCGACCAGCGTCGTCTCGAGGTCGCTCGCGCGCTCGCTACTGACCCCGCACTGCTGCTGCTGGACGAGCCCACCGCGGGTATGAATGCCGCGGAGACCCGCGCGACGCTCGCCCTGGTGCACCGTATCCGCGACAGCGGAGTGGCCGTCGTGGTCATCGAGCACGACATGCGCTTCGTCTTCAGCCTTTCAGACCGAGTGACCGTGCTCGTGCATGGCCGCAAGCTCGCCGACGGGCCGCCGAGCGTGGTGCAGCGCGATCCCCGGGTTGTCGAGGCGTATCTCGGGGCACCACTGCCGTGAACATCGTCCGCGCCGCCCGCCTGCGCCCCGACGCCGACGGCCCGAGCTTGCTGCTCGAGGTGCGAGACCTGCGTGTGTCCTATGGCAGGATCGAGGTGGTCAAGGGAATCAGCCTCGACGTCCATCGGGGCGAGGTCGTGGCCCTCATCGGCGCCAACGGGGCCGGGAAGACGACCACTCTGCGGACGATCTCGGGTTTGCTCCGGCCAAAGGCGGGAGAGGTCCGCTTCGGCGCTGAAGCGATCCATCACCTACCCGCCCACCGCGTGGTCGAACGTGGCATCGCCCACGCCCCCGAGGGCCGCCGCATCTTCCCCCGCATGACGGTGCTCGAGAACCTCGAGCTCGGAGCCTTCACCCGTCGCTCCGACGGGCTGCGGGACGATTTCGAGCGCATCTTCGCTCTGTTCCCTGTTCTGGCCGACCGCCGGCAGCAAGTGGCAGGCACCCTCTCTGGAGGGGAGCAGCAGATGCTCGCGATCGGACGGGCCTTGATGAGCCAGCCACGGCTTCTCATGCTTGACGAACCGTCGATGGGCCTCGCGCCGCTGATGACCCAGCGGATCCTGACGACGCTCGAAGAGTTGCGGGGGCAGGGGACGACCATCCTGCTGGTGGAACAGAATGCTCAGGCGGCGCTGTCGCTGGCCGACCGTGCCTACGTCATCGAGACGGGAAGGGTGGTGCTCAGCGGTACCGGGGCGCAGCTTCTGGCGGACGCGCAGGTGCGCAAGGCCTACCTCGGCGAGGACTAGGGTTTTCCACACTGACTGCTTTCCACCGCAAGCGGCCGTCACACAGTGAACGTATGTTCGTATGTGTGGATATGATCATCGCAGCGGTTGAGAACCTGACCCAGGTCCTGGCAGATTTCGACCCGGCGCGTCTCTCGGGATCGAAGGCGGCTGAGCTGGTCCAGGTGTTGGCACGGGGGGAGAAGGTGTGTGCGGCGGCCCGGGCGCGGGCTGCTGCCAGGGTCGAGGAGTGCGGGGCGCATCGGATCAAGGGCCATCACTCGGGGGCGCAGTGGCTGGCCAAGACCATGGGAATCAGCCCCAGGCAGGCAGCGGCATCTATCGAGACCATCAGGACCATCGAGGGCCTTGCCGCCACCAGGGAAGCGTTCTCCGTGGGGCGAATCTCCGAAGCCCAGGCCGCCGAGGTGGCCAGGGCTGCCGCCGTCGACCCGTCGGCCGAGGCCGACCTGCTACGGGCTGCCGAGCAGCATGACTGGCGCAGCTTGAAAGACCACGCCCGGCGGGTGTGTCTCAATGCCGAAGTCGACCGCGACGCGCTGCACGAGCGTCAGCACCGCGCCCGCGAGTTCCACCATTGGGTGGATGACGAGGGCATGGTGGCGGGCCGCTTCCGCCTGCCCCCCGAGGTGGGCGCCCCGCTGGTCAACCGCATAGACGCTGAGACCGACCGCGAATACAGGAGAGCCTGGCAGCAGGGAGGGCGCGAGCCACGAGGCGCGTGCGCCGCTGACGCCCTCGTGAAGCTCCTGTCCCAAGGGGAGGGCGCCAGGCCAACGCGTGCCGAACTGGTGGTGGTGGTCGATCTCGACGCCCTACGGCGCGGGCAGGTCGAGGACGGGGAGCGCTGCCACGTCCCCGGTATTGGCCCGCTGCCCGTCAGCGTGGCCCGTCGCATCACCTCCGACGCCTTCCTCAAGGCCGTCTTGATCGATGGGTGTGAGATCAAGAAGGTGAAGCACTTCGGGCGTCACATCCCCGCCGAGGTTCGCACCGCCCTGGAACTGGGGCGACCACCCGAATTGGACGGGGCGACTTGCGTCGAGGAGGGCTGCGGACGCCGCCACGGCCTGGAATGGGACCACGACGACCCCCTCGCCCACCGTGGACCAACCGCCTACCACAATCTCAGACCCCGCTGCCGCCCCCACCACCGCGACAAGACTCAGCGGGACCGCCAGGCCGGCCTCATCTTCGGACCAGACCCGCCGTGAGGGGGCCTTCCGTCTCGCTTCACCTCGACGACCGACGCGTTGGCCGTGCTCGGGGTGGCTCAGGGGCTGCTTGTCTGCTACCTGGCCGGCTTCGAGGAGAGCGACATGAAGCTGACGAAGTACCCCCAATCGTGCCTGCTGCTGGAGAAGGACGGCGCGCGGATCGTGATTGACCCCGGTAACCGCGCCATGAACGCCTACACCCTGGACGATTTCGGTGACCTCGAAGCCGTGCTCTACACGCACCGTCACCCCGACCACTTCGATGACCGGCAGGTCGAAGAGTTGCTCGAACGGGGCGTCGAGCTGTTCGGAAACGCCGACGTGTGCGGTCTCATCGGCAGGGAGCACGCGACCGAACTCACGGATGGGCAGACGTTGGAGATCGCCGGCTTCGATGTGACGGTGCGCGACCTGCCCCACGTCCCCCTGGTGGACGGGTCGGCGGGACCACCCAACAGCGGCTACGTCATCGACGGTTTCCTCTTCCATCCAGGCGATGGCATAGAGCTGTCGGGCCTCACGGTCGATGCACTGGCGGTGCCGATAGCGGGTCCGAGCATCAGCTTCCGCGACGCCTACCGCTTCATCGAGTCAGTCGGGGCCAAAACCGCGCTCCCGATCCACTACGACACGTTCATCGCCGATCCGGCCCGCTTCGCCGACTTCTGCGACATCGCCGAGGTCGTCATCCTTGACCATGGCGAGACCACGACGCTCTGAAACTCAGCGTCCGGCAGCAGGCCCGGGAGCGGTCACCTCCACCCCTTCGAGTGCTGTGAGCGCGACCAGGAGATGGGCGCCGCCCCGCTCGGCGAAGCTGTGAACCGCTTCGAGTTCCCGGGCTCGGACAGCCAGCAGTGACCACGCGAGCGCCCGAGTGGCCTCGCCTTGAAGCTCTCCGATCGAGCTGCCCTCTCCGTCGGAAGCGGCGGTCTGGATGAGTGCCATCTGCTCGTCGGGGCGGCGCTCCCACCCGGTTACGTCGCCTGCGACAGGGTCTTCGAGGACGGCGCTCACACGGGGGCCAGCCTCGCCGGCGGCGCGAGCAGCGGCCAGGGTACGTGACAGGACGTCGCTGCTGGTTGCCGCGTCGGGGGCGGGAAAGAATGGGGTGACCTCGGCGGTGGACACGTCCTTGTCGCCGTCGAGATCACCGGCGAGCCCTGCAGACGCTGACAAGGTGTGCACGGTTCGTTCCGCCGCCGAACGTGCGGCGGAAAGATCACCCGCGAGGCGTGCCTCTTCCAGCGCGGCACCTGCCGCGCCCAGCGTCTGTCTCGCGCTCTCGAGTTCCGCACGCAGGGCGAGGATGCGGGGCTCGGGCACAGCCTCCATCGTGGCGGCGAGGGGCGCGGCTGGGCCGGAGGGGCGATCGAGCTGGCTACAGCCCGCCATGAGAGCGATCAACGCGCAGAGCAGCGCGCGCAAGGCATTCATGGGGTTGAGAGTGTGAGGGCTGCCCACTCGTCCTCCCGGTCGACCGTCAGCAGCTGGGCCCCGAACCCCCGCGACACGATGCCCATCTTTTCCATGAGGAGGCCGCTCACGATCACAAGTCCGCCTGGGATGGTGACGGCCAGAATGTCAGCAGCCAATTTGAGCACGAGGTCGCTCGAGAGGTTGGCAACGACGACGTCGAACGGCGCATCATGGGCCACCGCCTCGAGGCTGCCGACGCGCAAGTCCACGCTCAGCTGGTTACGAGCGGCGTTACTGGCGGCCACGGCAACCGCGTCGGGATCGACGTCCACCGCGACGACCTCGGCGGCTCCGAGCCTCTTGGCGGCAAGGGCCAGGACACCGCTTCCCGTTCCGATGTCGAGGACCCGCCGGCCGCTGAGTTCGGTACCTTCGAGCGCGATCAGGCAGAGGCGCGTCGTTGCGTGGTGCCCGGTGCCGAAGGCCATTCCCGGATCGAGGACGATCGTGAACTCACCCGGTCGCTCAGTGGTATGCCACGACGGAGTGAGGGTCAGCCGCCCTATACGCACCGGCTCGAACCCGGCTTTCCACTCGGCGAGCCAATCGCGGTCAGGCTCCGGTTCCCACTGTCCCCCCGCAGGCACCGTCGAGGTCGCTTCGGGGAACCAGGCGACCAGTCGGTCACCGTGCTCCCAGACGCCGAGAGTGCCCGCGTTCCACAGTGCAGCCGCAAGGAGTTCGCCTTCCACCCCTTCAGCGGCCGCGATTGTGTAGCGCTGGACCATGGGAAGCGCCTCCGACGACCGATGACCCCGGTGGCAGGGTGCAGCACGGGCCGAGAGGGGAACCGCTTCTAGCATCGCAGCGGCTCCGTACCGTGTCCACTTCTGCGAGTAGCGAGCGCTTGAATGAGTCGCGACCCCACCTGCCTCTTCCGGTGCGACCCCGAACTCCTGCTGGCTCTCGAGGTCGCATTCGGACCTCCGATCGACTCATATCTCATGGGCTGGCAGGTCTGGATCGAGCCGGCCGAGCTGCCCGGCCGGTCTCAACCCGTCGAGCTCGAGTACCGTCTCCACCCACCCCCCGACTTTCGCCAGCCCGCTGGGCTGTCGCATCACGACCTGTGGGAGGCCGTCATCGAGCAGATGGTCGCCGGTAGGAAGCGCCTGCGGCTCGGGGAGGAGGAGCGCAGCCTCGAAGAGGTGTGGGTCCTGCTCGAGGTCTACCCGGCCTTCGAAGACAGCCCCACGCCAGAGGAGGTGCGAACAGCTGCCGAGGCGGTACTGGAGCGCAAGGCTATCGCGGCGGGCTACGTGGATCACGAGCGGCTCGGCGCTCAGTGGAAACGGTCGAAGGGCGGTTTCGACCTGCCCGGGGCACTCCTGGCGGAGCTCGGTGCACGACACGAGTGATCGCGACTATGTGCGACCTATGCAACCGAACGAGGGTCGCGCACAGGCACGGCCTCGACCAGACGTATCGTCTGGAAGCGGACTTGACAGCCCCTCTGGTCAGCGTAGCGCAACCACGAAAAGTGCCCCGAAGGCGGCGATCCCCGCGCTCAACCAGGCCACGTAATCGCCGACGTGGCCGCTGTGAATCCCTCTCAGCACCCGGAGTGGGGGCATGCAGAGCCCGGCTGTACGGCGCCGCAGCCCGCCGGGGGCACGGCGATAGAACAGGCCCAGTAGACCGGCGGCGATTGCGCCCACGGCCCCGGCGAGCCCTACGAGCGTGCCCTTCAAGTTGAATCAAGCTTCGGTCTCGTGGTCGGGCAGCGGCCTCGCCTCCCCTCTGAGAACGGCGCCGACGTACGCCTCCCGATCCACGAAGCGCTCGGACGACAGCTCCGCCCCGTGAACCAACGGGCTGGCGAGACCCAGCGCGAGCGCGACGGCCACGAGCAGGACAGCTGGCGTGATCATGACGAAGGGCGTGCGCTGACGCTCACCGGCGGTCTCCGGTCCCTCGTCCTCCGGTATAGCCGGCTCCTCCTCCCCTCCCCAACCGGCGAACACCCGCCCGGCCGCCCGCAGCACCGCCCCGGCGCTGACCGCCGAGGCGAGGATGAACACCGCGGTCAGCCACCCCAACCCCATATGCGAGGCCGACTCCTCCATCAGCTGCTTGCCGAGTGCCGTGCCGAACGGCGGCATCCCGGCGAGGGCGAGTGCGGAGATGGCGAACACGAATCCGGTGGCCGGCTCCCGAATGCCTCGTGCCTTGAGGACAACCTCGTCGACGCTTTCGTGGCGGTGCAGGAGGATTCCGGTACAGATGAACAGGGCGCCCTTCACGGCCCCGTGGGCGAGCACGTAGAGGCCGGCCCCGGCGAGGCCGCTGGGGAGGAGCAGGCCGAGGCCCAGGAGCATCAGCCCGCTGTGGCTCATGGTCGAGTAGGCCAGCAGGCGCTTCAGCTGAAACTGCGCGTAACAGAGGACCGCCCCCAGCAGGGCGGTGACGACCCCGGCCCAGATCGCAACCTCGCTCACGAAGACGTTTTCGCCGAACACTCCCGCGAACACCGTCCAGTAGATACGCACCCAGGCGTAGAGACCGAGCTCCACCATGACCCCCGACAGCACGATGCAAAAAGGCGTGGGAGCGACGGCGTGCGCGTCCGGAAGCCAGAAGTGGAACGGCACGAGCGCGGCCTTCACGAAAAACCCGACCGTGATCAGGACGAAAGCGGTGATGACGAGCCCATCCGCAGGGCCGGCGGTCAGCGCCTGCCCGGCCTGGGCCATGTTCAAAGTCCCGGTGCGGGCATACACCAGGGCGATTCCGAGCAGGACGAGGAAGGCTCCGATGGTGTTCGTCACCGCGAAGTTCAGTGCGCCCTGGAGCGGCCCCTCCCCCTCGACCTTGTAACCGGTCAGCGCATAGGCGGCGACACTCATGAGCCCGAAGAAGGCGAAGAGGTTGAACAGGTCGCCCGTGAGCGAGAACCCCACGGTCCCGGCGAGGAAGCTCAGCATCAGGACGTGGTAGAGGGTCCCGACCGCCTCGAAGTAACGCCAGGAGAAGAGCAGAGCGGCGGTCGTGAGCAGCGCGGCGAGCGTGGCGATGCCGGCGCCGATGGGGTCGACGGCGAGGGCGATCCCGACCGCGAGCCCGTTGCGTGGTTGCCAGCCCCCCAACCATGCCACCACCGGCTGGTTGGCAGACGCCACGACGAGGATCGCGCAGCCCAGCGTCACCGCGGCAGCGGTGGCGGTCGCAAGGCTGTCGGTCAGGACGCGTCGGGGGAAGAGGGGGTTCAACACCATAAGCAGGGCGGCGACGAGCAGCGGTACGGCGATGATGAGCGAGGCGAGCGCGGGCATGCTCATCCAGGGAGGGCCGAGCTGAGGAGTTGATTCATGTCAGCCCCGCATCGCCTGCATGTCGTCAGGGTTGAGTGAACCCGTGCGCTTGTGCGCCTGGACCGCGAGTGCGAGCAGCAGGGCGGTCACCGTCGCGGCGACCACGATGTCGGTGAGGATGAGCGCCTGCATGACCGGGTCGACGGTAGGGATGCTGCCAGGAGGGAAGTCCTTGAAGATCGGGGCACTCCCGTTGTTGCGGAACCCGATCGCCAGCAGCAGGACGTAGGCCGACGACTGCAGCACCGACAGGCAAGCGACGAGGTGGACGAGGTTGCGGCTAGTCGCAATGCCGTAGAGGCCTATCACCAGCAGCCATCCGGCCACTCCCCATGCGAGGACGCTCATCGCTCACCCCCGCTGCGGATGAGCAGGGCCTGCTCGAGGAACTGGTCGATGATGATGATGAAACCCGCCCCCACCTCCACTCCCACGACGACGTTGAGCACCACGATTGTCCCTGACGAGACGATGTTGCCGGTCGTGCCGTGAGGCAGGAAGTTGGCAAGGAACGCCCCGCCTGCGACCATCCCGACCACGCCGACGAGGGGGTACAGGCCCGCCGTGGCCGCCTCGATCTGTTCCATGGCGTCGAGGGACGTCATCCGTGCGAACATCTGGTAGCGGCCGGCCACGTAGAGGACCAGCAGCGACGTGGAGAACATGACCCCGACCTGGAACCCGCCGCCCGCGGTCAAGGCACCAGTAGCCAGGATGTAGGCGCCGATCAACAGGCTCGAGCCTGCCAGCAGGATGCTGATGACGACGACGGTAGCGGGGGTTGCAGGGGGGGCCCGACCCCGCGCCGCGTCCTCCGGCGGCTCTTCGCGCTCCTCCCGCAGCTCGCGCAGGAGCAGCGACACCCCGGCGACAGCGGCGAAGAGGATGAACTCCTCGACCATCGTGTCCGCGCCGCGGTAATCGAAGTTCACCGCCGAGACCATGTTCGTGGCGTTCGTGTCCGACACACCGGCCTGGTTGAGCACGTCGCCGAGGAACGGGGGGTGCTCGCCGAACGGGGGCATGGGAGCGAACCCCCAGGCCAGAAGGGCGGCGGTACCGGCCAGGCCTGCCAGCAACAGCCACAGCCGAAACTGCCGACTCAATCCACTCCTCCGCGGATCTTCGCGAGCGCGAAGAGGATCATGAGCGGGGTGGCGACGGTGGCGACGACGATCTGTGAGAGGGCGACGTCGGGCGCCTGGAGCAGCAGGAAGAGCAAACCGAGCAGGATGCCGTAGAGCCCGAGGGCGACGGCCTGGTTGAGCGGGTCCCGCGTGAACACCACACCTGCCCCCGCGAGGGCGACGAACAGAAAGGTGATGGCCAGCAGCAGGTTCATGGCGTCACCCTTGCGATTCTTCGTTCTCACCTCTGCCACGGCCCGGCACGATCTTCGAGAGGAGCCGCCATGCCACCGCCTGGTGGTCGGGGCGCCCCCGCTCGGGAGAAGCCGGGTTCGTGTGGGGCCGCGGCTCGTGCACCTCCTCGGGCAAGATCCGCCACTCCCCGTGGCGCCGAATGCGCACCGCACGAGCGGTGGCGTGCGAGAGGATGGGGCCGGAGATGATCATCATGACCAGCAGCAGGATCGTCTTGAGCGTCGCGTTGCTGAACGGCTTGCCGACGGCGACCGCGAGCGCGATGAGTCCCGTGGAAAGGGTGTTGGCCGAGGTGATGAAGTGGAGCCGGTCGAAGGCGTCGTCCAGCGCCAGCACGCCGATGCAGCAGATCAGCGCGATCCCCACTCCCCCCGTGAGCAGCACGGCTGCGACGAGCTGACGGATGCTCACAGCCAGCGCTCCAGGAAGCGGGCGAACACGAGACCGCCGACGAAGGCGACGAACGCGAGCACGATTGCGACGTCCACGTTCGTGGTTACGGCCGACTCCACGGCCACGAGCAGCACGATGAGGACCGAGACGACTCCCGCGAGCTCGAGCGCGACGAGCCGCGCACCGATCTCGCCCCTGAGGCAGGCGATACCGCACGGGACGAGCCCGAGGAGCAGCGCGGCCGCCGCCATCAGCCACATACTCATTGGGTCGTCCAGCGCGTGAGTGACGCCACCTGGTCCTCTTCTGGGGACAGTACGTGGATGAGGACCAGCTTGGACTGGGGGTCGAAGTCGACAAGGACGGTGTTGGGAACGCTCTGGATGGCAACGGCCATGAGCGTCTGGCGCCCCGCCGTCTGGTTCGGCTCAGGTGGCAGATCGACGGGCACGGCGAAGAACCTTCCCTTCACGCGTTCGACGCCGGCGAGGTGGCGAAAGAGGGCCATGAAGACGATCGCGGTCCCGTGGAACACGGCGGGGACGACCATCGCGGCGTAGCGGAGGATGAGCCCGTGCTCCCACAGCGGGGGGCGGACCTCCCCCCGTGCCACGGCCAACTCGGCCAAGGTGGCCGCCAGAGCAGCGATGGACGCCCCCACGACGTGGCCGGCAACCTCCGAGGAGTTGAAGAGCACGACCCACATGAGATAGAAGAAGACGAACCAGCCGACCCAGCGGACCTTCTGTGCCCGCTTCACCCGCCGCTCCCCGTCGAGGCCACCCCGCCCGTCGCCAGAGAGCCTAGGCCGGGGCACATTGCGTAACCCGGCCGAAAGGTTTACCGCCATCTTCCCGCACTGCGGCGGCATCCTCAGCTGTCCGTCTTCGCCGCCTCCGTGCCGCTCTCGGAGGACGTGGCGTCCTCGTCATGGCTGAGCTTCTCGTAGACGCGACGACCGGGCAGGGTCGTCATTCCGTGCGACAGCGTGCTCGCCGCGATGACCATGCTTCCTGCCGCCCAGATCGTCGTGTCCTGCACACCCTTCTGCGCCATGTAGGTGAAGTAGTAGAGCGCGGCGATCCCGATCGGTCCGAACCAGCCCAGCCAGACGGCATCGCCGAACGACAGCCTCAGCGGCCTGCGGATGGCCACGATGACCGGGAGTCGACGAAGGAGCAGGACGCCGACGAGGAAGATGAGGCTGGGCCACCCCAGTCGCAGCCACGCGTCCCAGGGCAGCGCCACGCCGAACAGAGTGAAGACGGGCAATAGCAGGACCCGGTCGACGCCCTCCTCGATGTGGTGCTGGGGCATGCGCTCGTCCTCGGTGATGCCGAGGTTGTATGCGATGCCTGCCACGAACACCGCCAGGATCGAGTCGACGCGCAGGAGCTCAGCGACCCCGAGCACGAACAGGGCGAAGGTCAGCGTGAACAGCGGGAAGGTGGTCTCGTGGTGGTACTCCAGCCGCCGCACATGCCGCAGCGTCACGGCTGCTCCGGTCCCGAGCCCAGCCCCCAGCGCCGTCCCCCCGACCACACTGGCCAGACCGTGGAGCAGCCAGTATCCCCCCGGGCGGTCGGTCGCCAGGACGAAGCCGGCCATGACCAGCACCATGGCGAGCCCATCGTTGGCGCCCGATTCCAGCGAGAGCAGCTGGCGGGCTCGGCCAGGCAGCGCTTCCTCGGCCAGAGGCCCGGTCACGACGCTCGAGGCCAGCACCGGGTCGGTGGGCGACAGCATGCTGCCGAGCAGCACGGCGTGGGCCAGCGGCAGCGCGAGCAGCCAGAAAGCCAGCGCGCTCGAGACCAGGGCCATGACCGGCATGGCCACGGCGAGCAGCAACGCCACGCTCCAGGCGCGCTCGCGGACTACTTCCTTCGGGTAGCGCAGCCCCACCGTCATGAGGGTGAAGGCCAACAGGACACGGCTTAGCTCGAACAGCAGGGGTTGCGGTTCCCGCGGCATCTGGAGCACACCTAGGACCTCTGGTCCCAGCACGACACCGACCACGAGGGACAGCAGCGCCTCGGAGACGGGGAGCTCATCGAGCCGCCGGGAGATGAAGCCGATCACGACCGCCACGGCGGACACAGCTACGAGGTAACGAACGAACACGAGCTCCCCGGGTCAGTCCGTCGTTTCCTCGAGCAACTCGTGCGCGACGATCTCGTGCCGCTCTCCCGCGGCTGAGATGAGCGCTCCGATGATGGCAGCGGTCGGCAGTCCCAGCAGGGCTCCGGGAGCGCCGAGCAGGGCCGCTCCGACGAGCACGGCGAGGAACGCGATGGCGGGGTGGAGCGCCATGGTCTGGGCGGTGATTCGTGGGGCGATCAGGTAGTTCTCGACCTGCTGGTAGACGACAACGGCCACCACGACCCAGGCCGCGGCGACGGGGTCGCCCGTGGCGAGTGCGACGCCGAGTGGCAGGGCGCCAGCCAGGTAGGTCCCGACCACCGGTATGAGGCTGCTCACCACTCCGACCCAGACACCGAGCGCGAGCGGGTAGGGCAGCCCGACGACCGTGAAGGCGACCGTGTGGAACGCGGCCGACGCCACCGCGATGAGCAGCCGGCCGTACACGTATCCGCCGGTCTTCTCGATGGCCAGCTCCCAGATGGCAAGTACATCGGTCTGGCGGCTCGGATGCAGTCGAGAGGAGAGGGCACGCCGAAACCGGGGGCCATCGGCCACGAGGTAGAAGGTGACGAGCAGAATCGTCAGGATCTGCACGACGCTGCCGAGCAGCGTCGTGCCGAAGCCGAGCAACCCACCACCGACCTGGCCGAGGAGGTCACTGTCGCTCGGAGTGGGTGCACGACGGTCAAGGTAGTCGCCGAGCCCCTGTCCGATTCCGCCAGGTAGCTCCCGAGCGCGCTCGGCGAGTCCCGCGATGAGTGTCGGGCCCTCTTCGACGAGGGTGCGGACCTGACCGATGACGAGTGGTGCCATGGCCGCGAGGAAACCGGCAGCCAGCAGCCCGACGGCAAGGAAGACAATCACCGTTGCCGGCCCGCGCCGCATCCCCTTGCGGGCGAGCGCCTGCACGGCAGGCTCCATCGCGAAGCTGAGGAACAGGCTGACCGCGACGGCGACGAGCAGGCCCTCGAGACGGGCGAGCATCGCTTCGGTGAGGTCGAGGAGCAGCATTCCGCCCCCGACCCCGAGCAGGATCGTGAGCATGAGGGGTACGTCGAGGCGGGACCTTTGCAAGCCGGCACGTCGCCTCGCGCTCTGGACGGGGGGCTGGGCCTCCGCCGTGGCGGCGCGTTCGCCGTTCATGGCTGCAGCCTACGCCCTGGCAGGCCCGGCGGGCGTCTGGCCCGGCCGAGTAACCTGTGCAACCCGCCCCGCCCCAGGAGTGTCGTGTCGGCCATCGACGTCCGCGGTCTCGTCAAGCGCTACGGTCACATCGACGCCGTAGCGGGGCTCGACCTGCGGGTCGAATCTGGTGAGACCTTCGCGCTGCTCGGGCCCAACGGGGCGGGCAAGACCACGACGATCGAATGCTGCGAGGGCTACCGCCGGCCCGACGCCGGCACGGTCCGGGTCCTGGGACTCGACCCGGTCACCGAAGGTCGCCGGCTGCGTCCCCGGGTCGGTGTCATGCTCCAGGAGGGTGGTATCTACCCCTCGGCTCGGCCCCGCGAAGTGCTTCAGCTCTTCGCCTCATTCCATGCCGACCCGCTCGACCCGGCCCGGCTGCTGGCCGAGGTGGGCCTTGCCGATGTGCCACGGACGCCCTTCCGCGATCTGTCGGGCGGACAGAAGCAGCGCCTGAAGCTCGCCATCTCTCTGGTGGGCCGACCCGAGCTGATCTTCCTCGACGAGCCGACCGCCGGCCTCGACCCGATGGCCCGGCGGCGCACGTGGGAGGTCATCCGCGGCTTGCGAGCCGAGGGTGTCACGGTCGTGCTGACCACCCACCTCCTCGATGAGGCGGAGGAGCTCGCTGATCGGGTCGCGATCATCGACCAGGGGAAGCTTGTCGCCCTCGGTACCCCCGATGAACTCACCCGGGACGCGGGCCTGCCGGAGGTGCGCTTCACCGCCTCGCCCGGGCTCGACCTAGCCGCTCTCGCCATCGCCCTCGAAGCGGTGGTCGAGGAGTCTCGACCAGGGCGGTACATCGTGGCAGCCGCCCCCAATCCGGAGCTCCTCGCCCGGCTGACCGCCTGGCTGCACGACCGAGGTATAGCTCTCGGTGACCTGCAGGCAAGTCGTCGCAGCCTCGAGGACGTTTTTCTGCGGCTCACGACGACCGATGCAGGCGGGCACGCGTGACAGCGAGCGGCGACCGGCCCACCCCGCTGCTGGCGGCCGCGGCGGCCCAGACCAGGATGGAGTTCGTCCTGCTCCTACGCTCCGGGGAGAGCCTTCTCGTCACCCTCGGAGTCCCCCTCGGGCTGCTCGTCTTCTTCTCCCTGGTCGACGACGTCCTCCCCACGGGCGGACAGCGGGCGGTCGACTTCCTCGTCCCGGGTGTGCTCGCAGTTTCGGTCATGTCCACCGGCCTCGTCTCACTCGCCATCCAGACCGCCTTCGAGCGCAAGTACGGCGTGCTCAAGCTGCTCGGCGGCTCCCCGCTGCCACGTTGGGGGCTCCTCGCCGGCAAGACCCTGGCGGTAATTGGCGTGCTCCTCGTCCAGACGGTCCTCGTCGTCTTGGCCGCTGCCGTGGCGCTCGGCTGGGAACCTCGTGGCGGGATCGCTCCCATGCTGCTCGCGCTCGTGCTCGGCGCACTTTCCTTCAGCGCGATCGGTCTGCTCATGGCCGGAACACTGCGGGCCGAGGGCACCCTTGCGCTCGCGAATGGCCTCTACCTGCTCCTACTTCTCATCAGCGGACTCGTCTTCGACGCTCGAGCCCTGCCAAGCCCTCTTGCCTCCCTCGGGCAGGCGCTGCCGTCAGGATCGCTCGGAACTGCGCTGCGGGCCGCTTTGGAGGCTCCTGGACGCTTCGCGGTCGGACCCCTCGTCTTGTTGGCCGTATGGGGGATGGGGGCGGGACTGCTCGCGGCACGCAGCTTCCGCTGGGAGCCTTAAACAGGCCCACGACCGTTACTACGACGTCTTAGGCCCAAGACCGCTCCTGCGGGCTCCAACCGGAGGGGACGTTCCGCCTGATTGGTCGCCCTGGACAGCGCTGCGCTAGTCTCCGCCTACCACTCGGTGACGCGCCAATTCGGGATGAATGCCCGGGCCGAAGCCGCCCCGAGCTGCTTTGCTCACAGCCCACGGCCTCGCGCCGGTGCCCGCCGGGAGACGTCCGACCCGCTCCATGCCAATGCGAAGGGAAGAGGGTTGGCGGTGCGAAGCCGACGCTGGCAAGTCCTGCTGCGCGGTGCCCTCATCACAGCAGCCGCTGTCGCGCTGGTCGCGTGCGCGAACAACCCCCCGCAGACCCCCAGTGACCAGCCGGGCCGCGCGCAGGACTACCTCGCTCCGGTCGGCAGGTTCGCCGTCGAGCTCGACAATCTGTGGAACCTCGTCCTCGCGATCGCCGTCGTCATCTTCGTCCTGGTCGAGGTCCTGCTGCTGTTCTCGATCTTCCGCTACCGCGAGCGTGACGACGACGACAGGCGCCTGCCGAAGCAGGTGCACGGCAACCCGCGACTCGAGGCGCTGTGGACGATCATCCCGGCGCTGCTGCTCGCCTTCGTCGCGTTCCCAACCGTGCAGACCCTGTTCCGACTCGCCGACGAGCCCCCGGAAGCGCTGAGGATCCAGGTCACCGGACACCAGTGGTGGTGGGAGTTCACCTACCCCGACTACCCGCAGTTGAAGACCGCGAACATCCTCCACATCCCCACCGACCGCACCGTGCTCCTCGAGCTGACCTCCGCGGACGTCATCCACAGCTTCTGGATCCCGAAACTGGCCGGCAAGCAGGACACGGTCCCCGGCCGGGTCAACATCCTGAAGCTCGAGACACACGAGCCGGGCGAGTACCTCGGGCAGTGCGCCGAATACTGCGGCCTGTCCCACGCGAACATGCGCCTGCGTGTCATCGCCTCGCCACCGACCGAATTCGAGTCCTGGGCACGCCAGCAGGCCACCCCTCGACCCGTCGGCGAAGCCACCGACGTCGCCGCCCGTGGCGCCCAGGTCTTTGCCGACCGGCAGTGCACCGTATGCCACACGATCCGCGGCTACGAGGGGGCGGCCGGCACGGTTGGGCCGGATCTGACCTACTTCTCCGACCGCGGGTGGTTCGCCGGCGCGATCTTCGAGAACACCGACGAGAACCTGCGGCGCTGGCTCGAGAACCCGCCCGTCATGAAGCCGATGGAGCCGCCTCCACCACCCGGCCAGCAGGCCGCCGAAGGCCAGACGGGCGTGGCAGGCATGCCGAACCTCGGTCTCAACGACGAAGAGATCGACGCGCTGCTGGCTTTCCTGCGTACCCTGCGCAGCCCGGCCCAGTAACCCGTTCAGGACCGTACGTCACGGGGAAGGAGGAGGCCGATGGCCACCGCGAGCGTTGACCAGCGAGCCGCAGTCCTCCGCCGTCCACGCGCGAAGCATGGGCTCTCCGGCTGGTTGACCACGGTCGACCACAAGAAGATCGGCATCCTCTACGGCGGTGCCTCCTTCGTGTTCCTCCTCATCGGGGGCGTCGAGGCGCTGCTCATCCGCCTTCAACTCGTCGGGCCCGACGGCAACGTGCTCTCCGCCGAGATGTACAACCAGCTGTTCACGATGCACGGGGTCACGATGATCTTCCTCGTGATCATGCCGATGACCGCCGCGCTCATGAACTACGTCATGCCGATCCAGATCGGCGCGCGCGACATGGCCTTTCCACGCCTGAACGCGTTCAGCTATTGGGTGTTCCTTGCGGGAGGGATCTTCCTCTACTCGAGCTTCTTCCTGGGTGGCGCCCCGTCCGGCGGCTGGTTCGGCTACGCCCCGAACTCTACGTTCGCGTTCAACCCCGACCGCGGCATGACCTTCTACGCGATAGGTCTGCAGGTTCTCGGGGTCGCGTCGCTGGCTACCGCGGTGAACTTCATCGTGACCATCCTCAACCTTCGCGCGCCCGGGATGACGTTCCTGCGCATGCCGGTATTCACCTGGATGACGTTCGTCACCGCCGCCCTGCTGCTGTTCGCCATGCCGGTACTCGCGGTGGGACTGTTCGCGTTGACCTTCGACCGCGTCTTCGGGGCGAACTTCTTCGATGTCTCCGCCGGGGCGGATCCTGTGCTCTGGCAGCACCTCTTCTGGGTGTTCGGCCACCCAGAGGTGTACATCATGATCCTGCCCTCGTTCGGGATCGTCTCCGAGGTGCTGCCGGTCTTCTCCCGCAAGCCCCTGTTCGGCTATCCGGCGGTCGTGTTCGCCGGTGCGGCGATCGCCTTCATCGGCTTCGGCGTCTGGGCGCACCACATGTTCGCCGTGGGTCTCGGCCCGATCGCGAACACAGGTTTCGCGCTGTCGTCGATGATCGTCGCGGTGCCGACGGGCATCAAGATCTTCAACTGGGTGGCGACGACCTGGGGCGGAAGGCTGCGCCTGACGACCGCGATGCTCTTCGCGCTCGGACTCATCGCGCAGTTCACCATAGGTGGTCTGTCGGGGGTCACCCACGCCATCGCCCCGCACGACTACCAGCAGACCGACACGTACTACATCGTCGCCCACTTCCACTACGTGCTCTTCGGCGGCGCGATGTTCGGCATCTTTGCCGGCTTCTACTACTGGTGGCCGAAGATGTTCGGCAGGCTGCTCGACGAGCGCCTGGGCAAGCTGAACTTCTGGAGCATGTTCGTCGGGTTCAACCTCACCTTTTTCCCGATGCACCTCTCGGGGCTGTGGGGCCAGCCGCGGCGGACCTACATCTACCCTGCCGGCATGGGCTGGGATCTCACGAACCTGCTGTCCACCATCGGGGCGTTCGTCATCGCCATCTCCGTGCTCGTGTTCATCGCCAACGTCGTGCTGACCCGCAGTCGCGGAGAAGCCGCTCCCGGCGATCCCTGGGACGGACGGACGCTCGAGTGGAGCGTTGAGTCCCCCACGCCCGAGTACAACTTCCATGAGGTCCCCGTCGTGAACGCCCGCGACGAGTGGTGGCACCGCAAGTACGAGGAGGACCGCGAGGGGCGCCCAGTACGGGTGCCGGCAGGCGCCGCGGTCGACCAGCCCGAGCTCGCTTCCGGTGGTCGTGAACGCGGCATCCACCTGCCCGATCCCTCGTACTGGCCGCTGGTCGTCGGAGTTGGCCTCATGATCCTCAGTTACGGGGCCGTCTACATGCGCCCCGAGCAAGCCGCGTCGAGCCGATGGTCAGTAGCCGGGATCGTCGTGTTCGTGCTGGGCCTGATCGTGACGTTGTCGGGAATCTACGGCTGGGCGCTGGAACCGCTCGAGGAACACGCCAACGGGGACCACCCGACCGGCTAGCCGGAAGCGTGGCCCAGGAGGAAGCGCATGGCAGACGTCCACGCCGAGCACCCGGACACTGCGCTGGGGGTCGACAACCGCAAGCTCGGGATCTGGGTCTTCCTCGCCTCCGAGTGCATGTTCTTCGGCTCCCTCATCACGATCTACCTGCTGTACCAGGACCGCATCGGCAACGGGCCGGGCCCCAGGGACGTCCTCGAGATCCCGTTCACGTCGGTGAGCTCGTTCGTCCTGCTCATGAGCTCGCTCACCATGGTGCTCGCCCACTCCGCCGCCATTCGGCGCGACGAACGCAGGATGCGCAGCTGGCTGCTCGCAACGGCGCTACTGGGCATGGTCTTCATTGGCGGGCAGATCTTCGAGTTCACCGCGTTCGTGCGCGACGGCATGACGCTGACCACAAGCCCGTTCTCGTCGAGTTTCTTCATGCTCACCGGTTTCCACGGGACCCACGTCACCATCGGGATACTCATGCTGCTCACGCTGTACACGCTGAGCAGGCTCGGGCGTCTCCCCATGGACGACGACATCAAAGTCGACATGATCGCCCTCTACTGGCACTTCGTCGACATCGTGTGGATCGTCATCTTCACGTTCGTCTACCTCATTCCGGTCGGGAGCTGACGGGGAGACCGCATGGCTCGGACTCCGGGGGCAGGAGAAACGATGAGCGCGACAGGGACTGAATCTCCGGCAACGGACCCGCGGTCCCGTCCCCATCAGCACGCGCACCCCACCCCCGGGGACTACGTCCGGATCGCGTTACTGCTGGCGGTCATCACCGCACTCGAGGTCCTCACCTACTTCTTCGAGATCGTCAGGTGGGCCTTCATCGGCACGCTCGTCCTCCTGTCGATCGCGAAGTTCATGCTCGTCGTCGGCTGGTACATGCACCTGAAGTTCGACAGCAAGATGTTCAAGCGTGTGTTCGTGTTCGGAGTCGTGCTCGCGCTGTCGGTCTTTCTCCTCGTGCTCGCGATCTTCGAGCTGCCCGGCTCACGGGTCGTGGCATGAGCACGTTCACCTCGCAAGGTCCCCCGTTGGAGTTCCATCCCCATCTCGACGTCCTGGCGCTGGTCGTCGCGCTCGTGGCCGGCTACATGCTGGCCGTCCACCGTTGGGGTGGGCTGTTTCATCCCGGACGCAGTGATCGGGCGGTGACGGGGCGGCAAGGGGCCCTGTTCGCGGCCGGCGCGCTCTCGCTCTACCTGGCTCTCGGCTGGCCGGTACACGAACTCGGTGAGCGTTACCTCTACACCTTCCACATGCTCCAACACCTTCTGCTCGGTTTCGTCACGCCGCCACTCATCCTGCTCGGGATGCCCGAGTGGCTGGGCCGGCTCGTGGTCGGACGGGGCGTGCTCGGAGCGGTGTACAGGCGGCTGACCCGTCCGTTGACAGCCGGACTGCTCTTCAACGCTGCTCTCGCGCTCATCCACTGGCCCCGGGTCGTCGACCTCATGCTCGCTTCCGAGGCCGCTCACGCGGCGATCCACCTCGTTTTCCTCGTCGCCGCGTTCCTGATGTGGTCGGTGCTCTACAGTCCATTGCCCGAGCTCGTGCTGCTCTCGCCGGTCGGCCGAATGGGCTTCCTCTTCGCGCAGACCATCCTGCCCACGGTGCCAGCCTCGTTCCTCACTTTTGGGGATCGGCCGCTGTACCGCGCCTACGAGGGTTTCCCACGGCTTTGGGGCCTGTCCGCCCTGGACGACATGCAGCTCGCCGGACTCATCATGAAGATCGGTGGGGGTCTGCTCCTGTGGAGCATAATCACCGTCATGTTCTTCCGGTGGGCGAGTCGGGAGGATGCAGGTGGCCCGGCGGGTGGACTGCCGGAGAGCGCTGGCACTCGGGAGGGTCTCACATGAACTCCGACGTGCGCGACCGCCTCGTCCTGCCGATTCTCATCCCTATCGGTCTGCTCGTGATCATCGCCGTCCTCGCCGCCGGCTTCGGGATGCTGCTCCTGTTCAACCCCATGGCCGTGTCGCTCATGATCGCGATCGTCGTCTCGCTCGGCATCATCGTGGCGGTCGCTCTCGCGACCTCTCAGACGGAGAGGGCACTGACGAAGGCAAAGCGCGGCCTGCTCGTCTTCGCCGCGGCCACCCCGATCATGATCGGCGTTCTGGTCGCAACGGACGTCATCACCACGACGAGCGAGAAGGTCGTACAGCGGGAATGTGAGTTCTGCGTACCTGAGGATGCTGTTCGTGTGGTGGCCCGCAACCTCGAATTCGAGCAGCGCTTCATCGACCTTCCGGCCGAAGGTGAGGTTTCGATCCTCTTCATCAACGAGGACGCGGGCATCCCCCACAACGTCGCCATCTACCCCCAGGACGACAGCGGCGAGCCCGTTCTCTCCAGCCCGCTATTCGTCGGTGCCACCTTCAACGGCGTCGATCAGGAGGTGTACACCCTCCAGGCGCCCGCCGAGAGCGACACCTACTTCTACCGCTGCGATGTGCATCCGCAGATGCAGGGGGAGGCGGTCTTCGGTCCGCCCAGCGGCCAGCGGATCGAACTGCCCGCCTAGCTAGCTGAGAAGGGCGTCGATCGCCGCGGCGGCGAACACGAGCGCCAGGTAGGCGATCGAGTAATGGAACAACTGCATCGCGGTGGTGACGGTGCGGTCGCGACGCAGTCGGTGGGCGATCCAGAGCCAGCCTGAGCCGAGTAGAGCACTGCTCATCAGGTAGACCGGCCCAGCGTGCGCGACCGGGAAGTACAGCAGCGTCACCGCGACCAACAGGTACGAATAGAGCAGGATGTGACGCGTCGACTCGTCGTTGCCGTGTGTGACGGTCAACATGGGCAACCCGACAGAGGCGTAGTCCTCGCGGTACTTCATTGCCAGGGCCCAGAAGTGGGGCGGCGTCCAGTAGAAGATGATCGCAAACAGCGCCCAGGCGACCGGTTCGATCGTCCCGGTGACCGCAGCCCAACCCGCCAGGACCGGCACGCATCCAGCGGCGCCTCCAATGACCACCGCCTGGTTCGTCTTCCGCTTCAGGCCCAAGGTGTAGACGAACACGTAGAAGAGGATCGCCGAGGAGGCCAGGAGAGCGGCGAGGAGGTTCACGAGCAGCGCGAGCCAGGCAAAGCCGGCCACGCCGAGGATGACTCCGAACCGCAGGGCGGCCGGCGGACTGATAGCGCCTCGGGCGAGTGGCCGTCCGCGAGTGCGCACCATCTGCCGGTCGATGTCACGGTCGAGGTAATTGTTGATGGTGTTCGCACTCGCGGCTGACAGAGTCCCGCCGATCAGGGTCGCCACGACCAGCCACGTCCCCGGCCAACCGTCAGCGGCGATGACCATCGACGGGACGGTCGTCACGAGCAATAGTTGGATGATGCGTGGCTTCGTAAGCCCCACGTAGGTGGAAAGAATGGTGCGGACCTGCCGCGCCGCTGGCACCGTCCCACTGCCCGGTGGCAAGAGCCGGCTGTCGGAGGGAACGAGAGGCGCGCAGTGGAGGTTGCCAGCCCCGCTGCCTGAAACCGCAGGCCCCCGCACGGGTCGCGGCCCTTCCGCGGCGGGTCGGCCGACGTGACCGGCTGGCACTGAGCTCACGTGCTGGCTCGCATGGGTTCGGCCTCGCGGGACGTGACGGCGAAGCTTGCACGATCAGCGCGGCGGGCGACAGCGGCTGCCGAGACGAGTGCGCACCAGGCGAGGGTGGCGACAAGCAGATGCCCGACGACGAGTCCGGTCGAAGTGACCCGCGTGACCACGTGGGCTGCGCCGAGCGCCGTGTTGAGCACGAACAGGCCGAGGGCGGTGTGGACGAGACTGGCCTCGACGCTCGGTCGTCTACGGCGCTGTAGCTGAGCGGCGAGCCAGGCCAGGAGCAGGACCGTGACGGCGACGGCCAAGCGGTGACCAAAGTGGAGCGCGACGAGCCGGCTGGTCAGATCGGGGAGGAGCTCGCCGTCGACGAGAGGCCAGCCACCTACATAGCGGTCGTGTACGAGCGAGCCGAGTGCGATGACCGTGAAGGTGGCGCCCATGCCGGCGTACAGCAGCAGCCGCCATCCTGGGTCGGGTGCTGAGCCCGCGATCGGCAGACCTCCCCCCGCGAAGAAGCTTTCGACGACGATGAAGCTGAGCAGGGCGAGCAGCACCATGGCGACGCCGAGATGCACGGAGACCAAGTCGGTCGCGAGGTTCGTCTTCACGACAACCGCACCAAGGCCTGCTTGGGCGAGGATCGTGGCGAGCGCGCCCGTTGCTCCCCAGCGCAGACCACGCTCACGCCGGTGTCGCATCCAGATGTAAAGGGTCGTGACCCCGACGAGCACGACCGCAATGGACGCGAACCAGCGGTGGGTCCACTCCACGACCATGGGGAACTCGGGGCGGGGCAGAAGGCCGCCGAGCAGACCGTTCTCGCACAGGGGCCAGCGGTCCTTGCAGCCGTAGCCGCTGCCGCTGCCTCGGGTGAATCCGCCGATGGCGACCAGAAGGATCGTGACCGCGAGGGTCGAGGAAGCGAGTCGCTGCAGACGGGTCACGGCGCAGCCTCCACGCGGGTAGCGCCGCCGCTGGTCGATCCTCCCCGTAGCTCCTCGTTCGCGTCCCGACGCAGGCGCCAGGCGATCAACGCGAGCGCGGCTGCGAAGGCAAGGGACACACCGATGAGGATTCCGTGAACGATCCGGAAGGGGACGGTGTTGCGCCCGTCGAGGACGAGCCCCAGCCGCGTCAGCCAGACATAGGCGTTCCAGGCTGCGGCGGCGAACAGGACCCATGCGTAACGTCGCGTGCGTACGCACCGCGACTGCTGTTCCGTCGGGCCGCGCAGATCGGTGGGCACCTCGGCTCCTTGGGCAGGCCCCAGGTGTATAGCGGACGACCTTTGCCGGGAGACTCGGGGAAGGCTAGGCAACCAGAGACCGTGGGGCGAACTCGTGCCAACCCTATCGACGGGACGTCAAGACCCGCGCTTCCACCCCTCGTTCAGGACCACGTCCCCGGAGGTGGTCCGATAGTAGACACGCCAGTGGTAGTACGCCCGGTAGGTACGGGGGTCGACGCGCATGACCGACGCATAACGTTCGACGGCGTCCACGTATCTCGTGCTGTGGTTGTACGCGTACAAGGCCCGCCGCATGTCGCGGGGGGCACCATGCGCGACGAGGTAACGAGCGGCAGCGCGCATGGCATCCCGAGGATCGTCGATATCGCCCTCGCCGTAGACCGCCCACGTGCTGGGCAGGAACTGCATCGGTCCGCGCGCTCCGGCGACGCTCACGCCCCGGATGCGCCCCATGCGGCTCTCGATCAGGTGTATGGCCGCCAGGTACTCCCATGCGACGCCGAATTCGGCGGCAGCAGCCTGGTAATGGGCTTGCAACTCCTCCGCCGGCGGGGGAGCCACGATGAGCCAATCGGGCAATTGGGAGCGAGGGCGGGTCAGTTCCCGCAGCTTGAGGCCCGCCTCGAGATTTGCGTCGAAAGCGGGATGCCATTCGGGCGGGACCATGGCCCGCACTTGCCCACGCCACTCGGGGTGGATCACGAGGTCACGGTAGGCCTGCTGCTGCAGCCAGGCCCAACGGGCGAGATCTCGATCTCCCGGGGTGACGGAGCGGATCGCCCTCTCGGCCGCGACGAGATCTGCTCCCAGCCGCTGTGCGTTCTCGTAGGGACGAGGTTCCCCCGACGGCGGGGTGGCCGAGTAGGACGCCGTCCCTGGTTGGAGCGGGACCGGGATGTCTCTCGGGCGGGGAGCTGTCAAAGCGGTTGATGGCAGGGGGGAGCTGTCGCCGACCGGAGCCGGAGCACCCGTAGGCGAGGCGCCGGCACACGCAACCAGAAGTGCACTTGCCGCCGAGGCAACGACGTGGGGCGTTCTCACGAGCGGCGACGATAGTCGTCCCGTGCCCGGTCTTGTCTGTCCCCACCCTCCGGGCGTGCGGCCCTCCCTCGGGCAAGCCAAGACCGCTCCTGGGTCAAAAGCCCCGCTCCTGCTCGCCTGCTCGCATTTACCGCTTGACTTTGAAGTCAACGCCAACCCTTACCGTAAGGGTGTGACCCAACTCGAAGTCGACAAGCTGGCCCAACGAGGGGGAGTCACGCCCGATGAGGCACGGAATCTCCTCGCTCGATTTGGGCCCATACAGCTCTGGGTAATCGAGCGTCTCATGGTGGACGCCGACGCTGATCCCTGGCCGCCTTGGCTTGCCCTCAGCGACCTGGCTGCGGAGTATGCAGGCGGCGAGCCCAGTCGAAGGCAGGTCGAGTCCATGCGGCGTGCCTGTGTTCGCTTGGAGAACGCCGGAATGGTCGAACTCAGCCAGCGCTGGATTGAGCGGGAAGGGGAGCGGCCGGCGCTGCCCTGGCTGAGAAAGGAGAGCACGATAAGGCGACGGCATCTCTGCGTACGGCTTCCACTCGACGCCGCGCAGAGGGAACGCTGGGAGCAGGCACAGCGCGAGCTTCAGGGACGGCGATGACTCGAGGCCGCCTCTGAGCTGCTCCCCAAGCTGTGCCTAGGGAAGTGGGGGCAGAGGCAGCAATCCCTTCTTCTTGTTGCTCTCGGGCGGTGGGGAGGGTTGCGGTTGGGAGGCCGGTGGTGGCGGCCCCGAGCGACTGGGACTGCTCCCGGCGCTCCCCTCCGGCCTGGGTGCGGGACCGGGACGTGCGGCAGAGGCGGCGGCAACTCTGTCGGAGGCGTCCGGCTGCCGTAGCCCGAGCTTGAGAGAGCAGGCCGGCCACGCCTTCCAACCTTGGAGGGCGAGCAGCAACTTTGCCCGGTAGATCTGCTCCTCGCGGCTGGCTTCGTGCGGCAGACCCTTGCCACCGACCCAATACCAGCTTTCCGGTAGGAACTGCAGTCCGCCGTAGTAGCCGTTGCCCGTGTTGATGTGCCAGTTGCCGCCCGATTCACACATGGCCAGCAAGTCCCAGACGTTGTCGGAGGTCACCCTGCTCGCCGGCGGCACGGGGCGCGGGGCGCGAGGGTCGGGGATGACGGTTGCCTTGGCGTGCAGCCGCTGCTCGAGCCGACGCGCCACGTCCTCGGGGATCGCGCCGTCGTGCACGGCCACGAGGAGCGCCTGTGGTAGTTGAGCCAACCCGAGGCGGTCCCCCGACGCCGTATCCACTACGGCCTCTGCGACCGGAGGGGTGGTGTTGGTCGCAATGGCGCCGACCCGAACCTGAAGGCCGCCGCCGGTGGTGACCGGCTGGCCCAACTGCGCCCCGAGCTTGCGGGCCCCCTCGTGCGTGAGGACGGCATCTCCCCCCACCACGTTCTCCCAGAGAGCGATCGTGTCTGCGACCTGCTGCGGTGTGAGGACCCGGAACTCCCCTGGGTCGACGGCAGCGACGCGCACGGGCGTCAGCCCGGCGGGGGCGACGACGGGAACATCGCCGATTCTGAGCGCGGTAGCGAACGCGACACCCTCCACCGTTCGGGCTTCGTGGAGCGCGTTCGGCTGGACACCATCGACCTGGATGCGATGCTGGCGAACGGTCTCGGGTTGGAAGGCGACGGGTTGGACGCTCACAGGGGGGATGGGATCAGGGGCGCCGACCTGCGCTGGTACCGGTGCGCCTTCAATCGGCACCGCCGGCGGTGAACCCGGTGCTGCCTCCGGACGCGCGTCACCGATCCACCCAGATACCTGCAAAGGGGGACTCGTGCCGATGAGGGCCACCACCATGCCAAGTAGCACGCCGCGCATACGTGCCGCCCGGCGTACCGGTCCGTCCGCTCTCGGCCGCAGCGCGCTCAGCCTGCGCTGGAGCGAGCTGCCCATCCTCGGCAGGCACATCGATGCAATCCTGACGTCATCGGTCGGCGGGTGACTTCCCCGCGAAGGATTCGGGCGGGAGCCTCCTGCCACGCGTGAAGTGCGACCGTCGCCACGAGGAGATGGCCGTGGTCCACCGCGCATATGCGCGAACCCGTCTTCCGTGCCGTCGCACAGTCACCGGCAGTCACGACAGCATCATCTATCGCAGGGTTCGGTGGGTCCACTGCCCTGATAGTGACGACTGGCCAGAGGTGAACCCGACCGAGTCGACCGAGCAGCGTTATATGTTTATCGGCTGGAGTCGGGCCTATACCAGCCCCGGACCGGTCAGATCGTCACACTGAACCTCGGACTCCTCGGAGCAGTGGGACTTCCGCCCCGCAGTACGGGGGCCGCCGGCGTGTGGCGATCGCATCGAAATGTGCTCGCACTGCCCGAGTCCACACATAACTCCCATTTCGCTCGCGCTTGGATGGGCGTTGGGACGACTTTGCTTGCTTCTGTTCGGACGCCTGCTACGCCGCATTTGACAGGCTCAGCCAAACCCGGCTCTCAGGGTGAGCGGCGTGTGATTCGAAGCCCTCTACGGGCGATGTTCTTGCTCTGATTAACCGTGAGAACTATCCTTTATTGTCAGTGTTTTCTGCAGGACATTGTGGCGGTCACTGCAATGTGGCTGCTGACCGACAGGAGCAATGATGCTCGAGACCATCCTCATCGTCCTGCTCATACTCGTCCTGCTTGGGATGTTTGTTCCGCGGTTGGCCGCATTCCGTATTCCAGGCGGGGTACTCGGCCTGATCCTCCTCATCGTGCTGATCTGGGTGCTCGTCGGCGGCGGAGGCAGTACTTAGGGCAGCCCGCCCCGAGACGGCGGCGCGTAACGACGTCTCCGAAGACACCGACGACCGCGGCGCTTTCGGTGTCAGGCTGACACGTCTCTGCGCCGCTGCACGGGAGAGGCCGGTCTTGATCCAGGCGCCACGACCAGCTCGTCGAGCAACCGGCGCGTCAGCGCGGCGACCCCCTCCACGGCCGCCTCGAAGGCGGCCTGGTTCGCCCCGGATGGAACGCGGTAGCCGCTGATCTTCCGCACGTACTGCAGGGCCGCTTCCCGCACCTCGGCATCGGTCGCCGGCGGATCCGCCCCGCGTAGCTGTTGGATACTGCGACACATGCGGCAAACCTTAGCCGCTGCTGGCTACGCCTCGTCGAGGACGGTCCGAGCCTCCACGAGGTCTGGCGTGTCGAAGCCCTCGGTGAACGTCTCGTAGACGTCGCGCAGCAGGTCGGTCCCGTCCGGTCGCCTCTCCACCGCCCGCCACAGGCGGGTCAGCCTGGTGGCGGCTCGGAGTTGGGTCATTCGGGCTCCCACCTCGCCGGCGATGTCGAAGGCGCCCCGGAGCCAGGGCTCAGCGGCCTCTGCGCCGGACACCGTCAGGAGCAGGTCTCCCTTGAGCAGGGGAAGCTCCGGGTAGAAGACGTTGTGCACCCGGTCCCCGAACGTCTCGCTGGCTTGCTCGATGCTGGCGAGCCCTTCTTCCGGTTTGTCCGCGAGCGCGAGTCCTCTCGCTCTGATCAAGAGGAGAAACGGCCAGAACACCGGTGGGGTCTTCAGGTCCTGGTAGAGGGCGAAGCCACGGTCCATGCGGGCGAGGCCTTCTTCCAGCCGTCCCGCGGAGATCATCGCCACGCCCTGGAGGACCAGAGCGAGAGCGGTCCAAACCTGATAGTCGTGCTCCTCCGCGATCTCCAACGCAGCGCTCGCCCGTTTCTCCACGAGCTCGAGCTCCCGCCACAACAGGTTGAGAAGACCCACGTGGAAGAGTGCGTAGGCGAGCGTGAATGGATGGTTCAGCTGGCTCGCCAGGTCCAGGCCACGCGAAGCCCGTGCTGCGCCACGGACGGGATGGCCCACCAACCAGAGATAGAACGCCGATGCGGTGTGGGCAACCACGCCAGGGCTCGCACCGAGGCGAAGAGGGCCAGGGCCGTGCCGCTGTGGGTCGAACAGCGCGACCGCTTGCTCGAGGTGCTCCAGGCCGGCGTGAACGTCACCGGAGCCGGCGAGGTTGTGTCCCAGCACGAGATGTCCCTCGACCTGCAGGCTCACGTCGTGCTGCTGCTGCGCGAGGTCCAACAGCTGGCGTCCGACGGCTGCGGCCTTGTCCATTTCGGCCCGGTAGAGATGGTAGCTGGCGAGACTCCGCAGCACCGGAATGAGTTGTGGCAGCCCACCCGCTTCGTCCAACAGCGAAAGCGCCCTCCTGAACGCCTCGTCCACCTCCTCGGTGTAGCCGCGCAGCGCCAGCAGTCCTCGGGCAAGGCTCGTCGCCAGCGTGATCTTCCGCTCGACACGGTCCGGCGTGGAGGGAACCGCGGACAGCACGCCGAGCAGGTCCCGGGCGAGCTCCACGACTGCGCTGTACCAGCCGCGAGCGTCGTGGAGCACCCAGAGAACGTCGAGCAGCTCGTGGAGTCTTTCCAGGTTCCGAGCGTCCACCCAATGCCGCCACGCCGTGCGCAGGTTGCCGAGTTCAGCTTCCAGCTCGTCGAGCGCTTCCCCCCGTTCCGCCCCATACAGCCGGTCCCGTCTGCTCAGCGCGAATGTCGCGAAATGGTCCGCATGAGCCTGTCTCGCTGTGATGCTGAACTCCCGGGCTTCTTCGAGCCGTTCGGCCGCGTATTCCCGGATGGTTCCGAGCAGCGACAGCCTCCGCGGCCCTGCACCCTCCAGGCTGCGGACGAGACTCTTGTCCACCAGAGACGCGAGAAGATCGACGACGTCGACGTCTCGGAGCGCTTCCAGGCGCACCGCAACCTCTTCGACGTCTTCGATCCGTGGGGTCGAGAAAACCGCCAGCAGACGGAAGATCGCTCGCTCCTCGGGGTCGAGCAGCTCGTAGCTCCACTCGATCGTGCTCCGCAGTGTCTGCTGCCGGGCCGGTAGGTCACGCGGTCCGCCCCGGAGCACTTGCAGCCGGCTTCCCAACCGATCCCTCAGTTCGTGCGGTGAGAACAGCTTCAGTCGTGCGGCGGCCAGCTCGATCGCAAGCGGCAGGCCGTCCAGTCGGGCGCAGATTTCCGCCACGGTGGCGGCGTTGTCGTTCGTCAGCTCGAAGCTGGGCCGGGCCTCACGGGCCCGCTCGAGGAACAGGCGTACGGCGGCGTAGTTTGCGACCGTCTCGGCGGCCATGTGTGTGACGCCGGCCGGGGGCAGTGACAGTGGGGGGACCGGGAAGAGGTGTTCGCCACGAAGCCTCAGCGCTTCCCGGCTGGTCACGAGAACCTCGAGCCGGTGGCACGTCCGCAGCAGATGGGCCACGCCGTCGGCCGCGTCCATGACCTGCTCGAAGTTGTCCAGGAGCAGCAGCATGTGTCGCTTCTCCAGCTGCCGCTTCAGCGCCTCGAGCGGCCGCTCGTCGCTGGCCGGGCTCAGACCGACGACCCGAACGATCGCTTCGAAGGCCGCGGCAGGGTCCCGAGTAGGTGAGAGGTCCACGAAGTACAGTCCGTCTTCGAAGCGCTCGGTCTGTTCGGCCGCTGCCTGCAGGGCGAGCCTCGTCTTTCCGATGCCGCCGGGGCCGGTGAGGGTGACCAGCCGCACTTCGCTCGCGGCCAGAAGGTCGCCGACCGCCGTGAGGTCCGCCTCGCGGCCGAGGAACTCGGAGGTCTGGGTCGGCAGGTTGTTGGGTCTGTGGCTGAGCGTCGCCGGCGGGGGAAAATCGGCCGGGAGCCGGGGGTGGGTGAGCTGGAAGAGGTGCTCGGGGCGAAGCAGGTCCTTGAGCCTGTGTTCGCCGAGGTCCCGCAGCCCGGCTTCGGGGGGCAGTCGCTCTCCGACCAGCTCGGCCGTGAGCGCCGACAGCAGCACTTGGCCACCGTGGGCGGCCGACATGATGCGGGCGGCACGGTTCACCACCGGGCCGAAGAAGTCGCCGGCTCGTGGGTCGGCTTCCCCGGCGTGCACTCCCATCCGGACCCGCAGCGGACCGGTCTCACCCCATGGCTCGTCCTGCAGTCGCAGTTCCGCCTCGAGACAGGCCTTGACGCCGGCGGAAGCGGATGGGAAGACGGCCATGAGGCCGTCGCCCGTGGTCTTGACCACCCGCCCCTCGGAGTCTTCGACGGCGCGACGAAGGATCGCGTCGTGGCGCTCCAAGGCCGCCCTCATCGCGGCGGGAAACCGTTCCCACAGGCTGGTGCTCGCCTCGAGATCGGAGAACAGGAAGGTGAGCGTTCGGGGCGACGTCATGCACGCAAAGTTATGGGACCTTGGCCCGCGGAGTCGAGTGGTGACGGCGCGTCAAGTCCGGACAGGAGTGTCAGGCGGCCGCTTCTCCTCCTCGAAGCCTTGCACGAGCCGCGCCAGCAGGGTGACCAGAGTGACATAGTCGTCTCGCGGCAGGGCTGCCACGACGCGTTGCCGCACACGATCGACCCGAGCGACCAGCTCGCTGTGCTTCTCCTCTCCTTGTGGCGTCAGCAGCAGGCGACCCTCGGTCCGCTCGACCCAGCCGCGTTCGATCAGGTTCTTCACGACCAGGTCCAAGGCCGCGGCATCGTCGAAGCCGCGCAGCCCGGCTGTGATCTTGTCCTGTCTGACCGGTCCCCGTGCCAGGGAGGACAACAGTTGCCAACGACGGCGGTCGACGCCGGTCCCTTCGAGGGCCGCCTGGAACGCGGCCTCGATCCGCGTGTCAGCCTCCTTCAGCCACCACCCGATCGGGCGGGACAGCGGGTCCTCGGCGCCCATGCCACCCCCGTTTCCATGAACCCCGGGCAGGGGCAGGAACGCTACCTGCACTGTCACTCTGGCCGCCTCGCTGGGCGTGTCACAGGACCTGGCCTGGTGGCGGCGGGCCGAGATCTGGCGCATCAGGCAGGCGACGATCGAGATCGGCGAGCAGGGCGTCGAGTTGCGGCCACCAAGGCCCGGCACGCAAGCCTCTGATCGTGCGAGCCGCCTCACCCGGATCGCTCTCCGCGAGCACCACCCGGTGCCGCGCGGTCCCAGCCAGGATCCCCAGGTACCAGTGGCGAGCGGTCGTCGACAGCCCCTCGGCGTCGATCAGGAGGTAGTAGTCGGGGAGTTCGAGGCTGCGGGCCCGCCAGCGCTGCAACACGGCCTGTACCGCAACCTCCAGTTGACCGACCTCTCCGCTGCCCTCCCACCGTTCGATCCACGCCTTGGCCACCTCGGCGAGCGGGTCGGCGTCGTGGACGACGTAGGGGATGTGGGCGCGGGCAGCCTCCCCCCAGGCGGTGATGGCTCTTTCAAGGGACGCGTCGTCGGCATCGGGCAACACCGCGCGAACGTTGGCGGCGGCGCCGAGCGAGGCGGCGAGAGCCCGCAACTCCTCTCCGGGCGGCGCTCCCACCAGAGTGAGCACGGTGCTGGCGATGCGTTGCATGTTCGAATGGTGCCGCATGTCCCGTGTGCCTGCGCCGATGAGGCGGCCCAGCACCCGTGAAAGCCGCACATTCGGCTGGCGCCTGGAAACAGGAGGTGTGACAATGAGGCACCACATGTCCCAGCTTCTCGACTCCCTTCAGTCAGCCCGACAGGCGGCGGAACGTCACGCCTGGCGTGACGCCTACGAGGCGTACTCGAGCGCGGACCCGCGCGACCTAAAGCCCGAGGACCTCGAGAGCTTCGCCGAGGCGGCGTACTGGATCGGCAAGCTCGACGAGGCGCTCAGCCTGCGTGAGCGCTCCTACTCCGGGTTTTCTTCGGCCGGCGACAAGCTCAGCGCCGCTCGCCTTGCGCTCACACTGTCGGGTGACCATGCCCTGCGGGGGGCGTTCGCCGTCTCCCACGGCTGGTTCGCGAACGCTGAGCGCCTGCTGGAAGGACTGCCGGAATCCGTCGAACACGGACATCTGGCGCTGCTGCGCGGCTTCACGACCGTGCTCACCGGAGGTGACCTGGGCCAGGCTTTGTCCGACCTCGACCGCGCCTACGAGCTCGGGCAGCGCTTCGACGACCGCGACATGCAGGCCATGGCGCTCGCCTGCAAGGGCAACGTGCTCGTCCAGCGCGGCGAGGTCGACGAGGGGCTCGCCCTTCTCGACGAGGCGTCGGCAGCGGCGACCTGCGGCGACCTGCAGCCATACGCCACGGGAAACGTCTACTGCGTCACGATCCATTCGTGCCACGACGTCGGCGACTACCGGCGGGCCGCCGAGTGGACGGAGGCGGCGAACCGGTGGTGCGACCGTCTCGATGTGAGCGGCTTTCCCGGACTCTGCCGCGTCCACCGCGCCGAGATCATGCGGCTGCGCGGCGACTGGCCGAACGCCGAGGAGCAGGCGCTGATGGCCTGTGAGGAGCTGCACGACTTCAACCGCTTCGTCACCTCGGCTGGCTTCTACGAGGTCGGCGAGATCCGCCGTCGCCGCGGCGATTTCGCCGCCGCCGAGGAGGCCTACCGCCAAGCGAACGAGTTTGGCTACGACCCCCAGCCAGGGCTCGGGCTCCTTCGCCTCTCCCAGGGCAAGGTCGAGGCCGCAGCTGCGAGTATCGCGCGTGCGCTCGATAGCTTCGAGGACCCGTTGTGGCGCCTGCGCCACCTGCCCGCGCAGGTGGAGATCGCCATCGAGGCTGGGGACCTGAAGACGGCCCGCGCCGCCGCGGACGAGGTCGAGCGCATCGTCGACTCCTACAAGATCGGCGAGCGGCGGGCCCCCGCTCTCGATGCCAAGGTTCACCTCGCCTCCGGTCAGATCAAGCTCGCCGAGGGCGACTGGGAGGGAGCTATCCGCTGCATGCGGCGGGCCCGGGAGGGGTGGCAGCAGGTAGGCGCCCCCTACGAGACCGCGCAGGCGCGGATGCTGCTCGGGATCGCCTACCGCCGCCAGGGCGACGAGCATGGCGCCATGACCGAGTTCGAGACCGCGCTGTCGACCTTCGAGCGGCTCGGGGCGAAGCTCGACGAGGAGCGCGTGAAGGAGCTGCTGGGCAGGCTCGAGACGCGCCGGACCTTCCTGTTCACCGACATCGTCGACTCGACGAAGCTGCTCGACACGCTCGGCGGCGAGAAGTGGAAGAGGCTGCTCGCCCGCCACGACGAGCTGCTGCGTGAGCGGATCGTCGCCAGCGGCGGCGAGGTGATCAAGCAGACCGGAGACGGCTTCTTCGCGTCCTTCGGCAACCCCAAGGCGGCGATCGAGGCGGCCGTCGAGATCCAGCGTGCGCTCGACTCCGAGGTCGTGGCGCCCGACGTGAGGATCGGTGTCCACACCGGTGGGGCATTCCACACAGAGGGAGACTTCAGGGACTATGGCGGGGAGGGCGTCCACGCGGCTGCCCGTATCGCCGCGGCAGCGGGCCCAGGTGAGATCCTCGTGAGCAGCGAGACACTTGAAGGGGTCCAGACGGCGTTCACGCTCTCTGAGCCACGCGCGGAGGTGCTGAAGGGCTTCGAACAGCCCGTCGACGTGGTCTCCGTCGCCTGGCGTTAAACGCGACTGACGATCCGATCCGCACGGCTTTCCTCTCGGATCGCCGAGCGGGGTTCGCGGCTGGCGCCTGCTCGCTCGTCGCGGCACTCTGAAGGCCGTGGACGCTCTCCTGCTCATCGTCGTGCTGGTCCTCGTGTTGATGGCGATCGTCATTTGGCGGCGCCGGCAGAAGGCTCCAGGGCGCGGCCCACGGCCTGCTGCGTCGTCCGTTTCTCCCCGGGCGGCTGCTGCGCTGCCAGGACCACAGGCGGCCATCACCCTCGATATCGTCGCGGTCGATCCCGAACATCCAGCGGTCCAGCGCCTCGTACGTGATGCCGCCTCCCGTGTCCTTCGGACCTCTCCGGGCGTCGTCGTGGTAACCGTGGAGGACCGCGCCGGGACGCGGCTCGGCACGATCGAGCGGAATCCGGGACCGTCTGAGCTGACGCCCCTAGCACAGGAAGTACCCAAAGCGGGCGGCCGCTCACGGCCTTCGTCGTGGTCTGGCCCTGAGCAGACGAGGACCAGCAGAGCCGACGAGCAGAAGACCGCCCCGCACCGCTCGCTTGCGGAACGTTTCGAGCTCCCGGACGTCGTACGCACGCGTCTGCGGCGACCGAATGATGCGGTGGATATCGTCCGGGCCATCCTGGAGGCGGCGGAGCTTCCCGCAGAGGTACACGACAATCTCGTCCTCTCGGGTGCCGACGCGGTGATCGTCGTGAGCGAGACCCACGGAACGGCGTCGGAAGCCTTCTCGGACGCCTTTCTTCGCTTCCAGAAGAGCGGTGCCTCTCAGGGTGTGGTGATAACCCTGGGTACCTTCGGTATACGGGAAATGCAGCGCCGTCAAGCACTGGCTCCGAGCCTGCGCTACGCAGGAATGTCCGCGATCCAGCGCATGGCTGATGCCGTCGCGCTGAGTGGTAACCCGCTAAGGTTTGCCACAGACCCGGCCTTTCTCGCGTGACGAACCGGTCGGTGGCCGACGGGCTCGGGTCGGTGCTGCTCAGGACTGCCGCGTCCGGCGTCCCCCTCCAACCGCATTAGAGTCGACGCCGTGCCTGGGGCCATCGTCGTGGACAGGGGACAATGGCTGGGTTTCAGGTGGCAGAGACATGGTCTGGACGGCCAACCCCGCGAGGACGTGCTCGACAACCTGTTGCTGCTGGGATTCCAGGACAGTCGGCAGGCCGGCGGGGCGCTGTCGCTGATCCAGCGCACGAGCAGCATCGGATCAACGAGCGTCAGCGAGGCGATCTCTCCCGATGGACCGCTGGTGAGTCTGTGGTGCGTGCGCGGCGCACCCCACGCGCACCGCGTGACCCACTTGGACTTCATCCGCGACGCACTCGCCCCCCGGGGAGCGGACGGTCGCGGAGCCGCGTCTCTCACAGCGGTCGAGGAGGTGGCTGCCGCCCTGAGCGCCGTGGTGACCGGCCCGACCTCGAAGTCGATGGCAAGCAGCGAGGTGTCCCAGCGGGTGTCACCCTCGCTGGTGGAGTGGTGTGAGCGTTGCAAGGCACACCACGTGCCTGACGCGCTGTTCCGTGCAGCGGGGCGTCAGGCACAGATCGTCTTGGGTCCCGAGGAACGACGGGCGACCATGCTGTATCGGACTCCAGTTCATCGGCAGGAGAAGATCGACCAGCCGCGCATGGCGTTGCTGCGCGCCTATTTCCGGGTAAACGGTCCGACCAGCAGGACTCTGGTCCGCGATTGGATGGACGGGGGCACCGAGGCCACTGCCGACCTGTGGCGGGAACTGGGCGACGACCTGGTCCGGGTTCACGACAACCGGCACTTCGACCTGCCGGATGAGCTCGTGGACGCAGTGAAGAAGGCGCCGAAGCCCGAAGGCGTCGTCCTCGTGCCACCCAGCGACCCCTATATGCGTCAGGTCGACCGGACCTTGCTCGTGTCCCACGGCGGGCGACGCCAACAGATTTGGCGGGCCCTCTCGGGACCGGGGGC